>NZ_VOXR01000050.1:0-16355 GCF_013420645.1 Acinetobacter sp. C15 | reverse complement strand
GAAATTCATGCACGTGTAGCAGTCCTCAACAGATTTACGGAATTAGGTCGACCACTTACCCAAGTTACGCCTTAAATTTGGCTCAATTAGGGGCGCTTTGCATTTCAAATCTTTGTGCAACAAAGCCGACCGTTACTATCAGAAAGGCGGTACTGTTTTTCCTTCGGTAATGCTTTTTTACACAGCACATCAGTAAGCGACATATCTTTGTCCCACATAATTAAACTTATTTAGTGGGTCAAATTGTCCCAATTTTGACCCCCAGAAAGCAAAAATTGGGTCAAATTGCATAGGACAGCACTGGACAATACAGCCAATAAAAAAGCCTTTAAACATTGAGTTTAAAGGCTTTTTTAGATTCCGATGGATTACTTCGGAAAGAATTTTGGTGGAGGTGGCGGGAGTTGAACCCGCGTCCGCCAACACTACGCTCGAGAATACTACATGCTTAGATATCGTCTATTGTTTTAACACTTTAAGACCCGACGAACAGGGTTCAAAGTGCGATCCTCTAAGTTTGGTATAAAGCCCCGAGGCTTGGCTCTATACGGACTTGTGTGCGTTCGCTTCGGTCGGGTTCACTGACCACAAGTATTCAGTGAAGCGGACAAGCGGCCCTTAGGCAGCTAGAGCGTAAGTTTCGTCGTTTGCGACTATTTAAATGCAAATTTGATTTACGAGAGAAAATGCGCTCTCGGCATGCATCTATGAGTTTCATCATCAGCGTCGAAGCCAATAACACCCCCAGATTACAGCGCCATCATAGCATAAAAGTTGAAAATTACGAGATCATTTCACAACTATTCACCGCAAGATCTGCGCTTAATAACATAATTGCGCTAATATTTTAAATTTCAAGTCAGATAACAGTATAAATTATGACTTATTTACTCGCCCTGGATCAGGGCACGACCTCAAGTCGCGCGATTATTTTTAATGAACACGGAAAGGTTCAGGCCAGCGCGCAACGCGAAACCCAAATCAACACCCCGCAATCCGGCTGGGTGGAACAGGATGCCCAGGAAATCTGGAGCAGCCAGATGGCCGTGGTGCAACAGGCGCTGGCATCCGCACGGATTCTGGCCAAAGATATTCAGGCCATTGGCCTCACCAACCAGCGGGAAACCACCATCGTCTGGGACAAACGCCATGGCCAGCCCTTGGCGCCGGCCATCATCTGGCAAGACCGGCGCGCAGCCGACTGGTGTAATCAGCTGCTGCAACAGGGACTGCAACAAAAAATACAGCAGACCACCGGATTACTAATTGACCCTTATTTTAGTGCCGGCAAGCTGGTCTGGTTGCTTAAGCATATTCCCGGTCTGGCCGAACTGGCAACGCAAGGTCATGTTGCCTTTGGTACCGTCGATAGCTGGCTAATCTGGAACCTGACCCAAGGCGCCGAGCATGTAATTGAAGTCAGCAATGCCTCACGCACCATGCTCATGAATTTACAAACCCAAAGCTGGGATGAAGAACTGCTGCAACTTTTTCAGATTCCCGCTTCGGTCTTACCAAAAATCATCAGTTCCGATCATTATGTAGCCGATACCGCTGCCGGCTTACTCGGTGCCCGAATTCCAATCAGCGGCATTCTGGGTGATCAGCAATCAGCCCTGTTCGGCCAATCCTGTTTTGAGCCGGGCATGGCCAAAAACACTTATGGTACCGGCTGCTTTATGCTGTTTAATACCGGTTCGACACTGCAATACAGCCAGAATAAGCTGCTCAGTACCCTGGCCTGGCAATGTCAGAATCAGACCCATTATGCGCTTGAAGGCAGTGTGTTTATGGCCGGTGCGATTGTGCAATGGCTACGCGATGGTTTGGGCATCATTCAACAGAGTGCCGAGGTCGAACAGCTGGCCAGTCAGGTCAGCGCTACCGATGGCGTGGTGCTGGTGCCGGCCTTTACCGGTCTAGGTGCGCCGCACTGGGACAGTAATGCGCGTGCCCTGCTCTGCGGTATGTCGCGTGGCACTCATAAAGCCCATATCGCCCGGGCAGCACTTGAAGCAATTGCCTTTCAGGTGGCCGATGTTCTCAGCGCGATGCAGTCAGATATTCAGCAACCGCTCAAAGAATTACGGGTCGATGGCGGTGCCAGCTGTAATGATATGCTGATGCAGTTTCAGGCCGATCTGCTCAATGTGCCAGTGTTAAGACCACAAATGCGAGAATCCACCGCCTGGGGTGCAGCGGCAATGGCCGGGCTTAAATCCGGGGTATTTAATAGCTTAAGTGATATTGCTGATAACTGGCAGCTGGAACGCGCGTTTGAACCCGGCATGGGAGAAGATCAGCGTCAGGCACATTTGCAAAAATGGCAACAGGCGCTAAAACGTGCCCGTTCCGATCTTTAAACGGCACACGCCCTGCGAAATCGCTCAAGCTTGATTTTTACGCTATTCACCGCGACTGATCCAAATAAAAAAACAGGCCCGATTGAGCCTGTTTTTTTATCTGCCAATCAATCCATTTGGATTAATAAGCATAAGACGCAATTGCGGTGGCAATGGCTTTATGTTCATCATTGACCAGAGTCATGCGCATGGTACAGCCTTTACGGCCCAAACGCAGGGTTTCAGCACGGGCCGTAAAATATTTGCCTCGCCCCGGCGCCAGATAATCCACCCGCATATCCACCGTGGCCAATCGGGTCACTTTCTTGATGGTATCAGGCAACTGCTCCGGCTCGGTGCGCTTATACAGCTCGCCCATCGCCACAATCCCGCCCACACTGTCCAGAATTGTCGCAGCCACCCCACCATGTAAAATCTGGAAAGCCACATTGCCAATCAGCTGCGGCTGCATCTCGATATAGGCTTCAATCTGCTGATCCACCACGCGCATCTGCATACCGTTATGCTTAAAAAATGGTGAACTGTTAAAGGCCTGACACAATTGCTGTAAGACGACATCAATATCTACTTTCGAACCCAAATGAATGCCTCCGGTCCACTTTTTTGCCATATCGCTCATAAATTGGCCAATTACCTTAAATTGAGAAAAAACGCATGTATTTTGCCCCACAATCCTGTTTATGGGTCTACAATATTGCCTAGTTTAATACTGATCAGTGAGATTGTTATGACTTATACGTTCAATCGTCCCGCATTTCCTGCCACTCGTATGCGTCGTATCCGTAAAAATGACCAGCTACGTGCCATGGTGCGAGAAACCCAGCTCACGGTTGATCATCTCATTTATCCAGTATTTGTTTTACCCGGTCAGAACCAGACCCAAGATATTCCGAGCATGCCTAATATTCAGCGCCTGTCGGCTGATCTGCTGCTGAAAAAAGCCGAACACCTGCTGGAACTGGGTGTGTCTAAACTGGCGCTTTTCCCGGTCACCCCACAAGAAGATAAAAGCCTGACCGCCGAAGCTGCCTGGCGTGAAGATGGCCTGGTACAAAGCACGGTCCGTTTACTGAAAAAAGAACTCCCGGAGATGGTGCTGATTACCGATGGCGCCCTCGATCCATACACCACCCATGGTCAAGACGGCATTATTGATGACAGCGGTTATGTGCTAAATGATGAAACCGTAGCAGCCTTAATCAAGCAATGCTTAAGCCATGCCGAAGCCGGTGCCGATGTGGTGGCACCAAGTGACATGATGGATGGCCGTATTGGTGCTATCCGTCAGGCACTGGAAGCACAAGGTCATATCTATACCAACATCATGGCTTACTCGGCCAAATATGCTTCCAGCTTTTATGGCCCGTTCCGGGATGCCGTCGGCTCGGCCAGCAATTTAAAAGGCGGCAATAAATACAATTACCAGATGGATATTGGCAACCGTGCAGAAGCGCTGCATGAAATCGCGCTGGATATTCAGGAAGGCGCCGACATGGTGATTGTCAAACCGGGTATGCCGTATCTGGATATTGTCCGTGAAGTCAAAGATACCTTCGCTGTGCCGACTTTTGTCTATCAGGTCAGTGGCGAATACGCGATGCTGGCTGCTGCCATTCAAAATGGCTGGTTATCCGACAGCGTGATCATTGAATCGCTGATGAGCTGCCGCCGTGCCGGTGCCGATGGCATTTGGACCTACTTTGCAGAAGAAGCCGCACTCAACCTCAAAGACATGAAATAAGGATATTGCCACTGCAATGAAGCACATTGCCATGATTGGCGCCGGCATTAGTGGACTGATGTCGGCGCTGGAGCTATTGGAACAGGGCTGCTCGGTCAGTATTTTTGATCAGCAGCAATCCGGTCAGGCAGCCTCCTGGGCCGGTGGTGGTATTCTCTCTCCAATGTATCCGTGGCGTTATCCGGCTGCGGTAAATGTGCTGGCGCAATCGGCCAAAACTGAATATCTGCGCTGGAATGCTAAACTTCAGCCTGACACCGGTATTGATTTTCAGATCCATGAAACCGGTATGCTGATTTTTGATGAAAGCGATTTTGACATCGGTCTGAATTTCGCCGAGCTGTTTCAGCAACCGATGCAGCAGGCAGAGCATCTGCACAGTACCGAACTGCATCAGCTGAATCCGCATATTTCCGCACAGTTCCAGCAGGCCATCTATTTCCCGCAGCTGGCCAATGTGCGTAATCCGCGTTTATTACAGTCAATTCTGTGCTATTTAAAGCAGCATCCACGGGTGCAGCTGTTTGAACACTGCCCGATTGAACGCCTAGAGCTGCACGGTCAGCAGGTATGCGCTATTGTCGATCAGGCCGGACAGCGTTATCAGGCCGATGACTATGTCTTGACCACCGGGGCCTGGTCAGCGCGCTGGGCCGAGCAGCTTGATGTACAGATTCCGGTACGTCCGGTGCATGGACAGATGGTGCTATTCAAAACTCCAGAAAACTGGCTGCCCACCATGTGCATGAATCAAGTCATGTATCTGATTCCGCGTCAGGACGGCCATATTGTCTGTGGTTCCAGTATGGCAGAACAGGGCTTTGATACCCGTTTGAATGCCGATACCACGGCCCATATTCTGGAGGCCAGTTATGCCATGGTGCCGGCCTTAAAAGACCTGCCTATTATCAAGCAATGGGCCGGTTTACGCCCGGGCTCACCAGACGGCGGTATTCCCTATATTGGCTTAATGCCGGAGTTTGACAATCTGTGGGCCAATTTTGGCCATTTCCGTAATGGTCTATGTATGGCACCAGCCTCTGCGCGTTTGCTGCGTCAACTGCTATTGGGCCAGACTCCGGATGTATCTCCTGAGGCTTATAGTCCGGCCCGTTTACAGCATGCTGCACTGGCCAGTTAAGATTGGAACAATTCCCCTACCCGAGATGAGGCGAAGGGAAAATACGTCAGATGATTTAGCCCTGATGCTATGAACCAAACATTTTCGCCGCCATCCGCTGCGCCTGTTTGCCATAAAACCAGTACGTCAGCAGATACAGCGGAATGGCAATTAATAACCACATAATCACCACCACGCTTAAAAATTGCGGCTGCTGTAAATACAGCAGAAAATCCTGCCAGATGGTTGGATTCTGACGGGAAAAAATCCAGATGCCGAGTAATAAAAAGGCCAGATTATAGCCCCAGAAAATCAGGCTAAAACCCAAGGTCAGCTTTTTACGCTCGGCCTGAGACGGTGCGCGCTGCTGCTGTTTTAAAAATTTAAACAGCACCCAGATCATGGCAACCAAGTAAGGCACTGCGGTTAAAATGCCGCCCACACCTGCCGGTAACAATGCAGCCAGTACCCCGCAGATACAGGTAAAGATCAGACAGAAAAATAAAAACCAGAGAAAATAACGTGTTAGAGAAATCATTAAACTGTCTACCTGAGCCATAAGCAACTAGTATAAAAAAAATTGATTTTTTTTGCATGATCCTGTCAACCGTTGTGCCCGAACAGGCGTTATATAGGGCACAAGCTTCATCTCCGGCGAATTTGTAACGGCATCCACAAATTTTTCGGGAAGCTTTGCTAAAGCAATAAGCGAATGTGAATCAAGTTTTTGTATAGCAGCCAAATGCTTTGTTCATCGCACTTTTTATTTGGCCGACGATTTATCATCACTCGAATCGTCGGCTTTTATTTGTCTGGCCTTTGCTGGTGAGCAGTACTCATCATCCCAACAAGAAAGATTAAACCTTAGCGTTTTATACCGGTACAGAATTTTAAATTTCGCCCTCAGCTATAGTATGCTTGCCTAAAGCAAAACAGGTTGATGACATGGCAGTGCATTTTTTTCATACGTCAGATTGGCATTTGGGGCAATTTTTCCATAACCACGATCGTGAATATGAACATGCACAGTTTTTAGACTGGTTATTAGAACAAATCCAGGAAAAACAGCCGAATGCCCTGTTTATTGCCGGGGATATTTTTGATGTGATTAACCCGGCCTCCAGCGCGCAGCGCCAGCTGTACCAGTTTCTGGCCGATGCTCATGCCATTGCACCGCACATGCAAACCCTGATGATTGCCGGTAACCATGACTCCGGCTACCGCATTGAACAGGTGGAACCGTTGCTGGCCAAGTTTAAGGCCAAGGCGGTTGGGGTGATTCAGCGCAATACCGACAACCAGCTGGATCTCGACCGTTTACTGGTGCCCATTTATGATGCCGAAAACAAAGTTATTGCCTGGTGTCTGACCCTGCCGTTTTTGCGCACTGCGGAAATTACCGGACTGAATGAGCAGACCCAGAACGCCCAGAATGCGATTGCCTATTTACATCAGCAGTTGATTGCCGAAGCCAAACGCCGTAAAACGGAAGATCAGGCACTAATCCTGATGTCACATGCGCATATGCAAGGTGGCGAAACCTCAGATTCAGAACGGCCGATCATTATTGGTCATGAAGAAGCACTTTCCACTGCCCTATTTGATGATGTGATTGACTATGTCGCGCTGGGGCATCTGCATAAACCGCAAAAAGTCCAGCATCCACATATCCGCTATAGCGGCTCTCCAATTCCGCTGTCTTTTAGTGAAATCCAGTACAAGCATCAGGTGCTCGAGGTCAAGATTGACCCGCAGGCTGCGCCCGAACAGCGCCTGCAACTGGGCTCACTGCTGATTCCGCGCAGTGTACAGCTGCACCGTATTCGCGGCAGTCTGGATGAAGTGTTTCAGCAACTGAAAGCCCTCCCGCAAGGTACGGTGGAACGCATCTGCCAGCGTGATTATCTGGAAATTGAATACAGCACCGATGTACCACCACCGGTCGATTTACGCCAACAGATTGAACAGACCTTGCCTGAACAGCGCTATCGCCTGTTACGCATTTGCCGGGTCTATAGCCCGCAGGAAGATCAGACCGCAGATCAGTCCAAAATTGATCTGGCACCGCCCACACCAGACAGCTTATTCAAACAGCTATGGAGCAAAATGGGCTATCAGCCGGATGCTTCGGTCGAGCGAGATTTTATGCAGCTGCTGATTGAAGCGCAGCACAGCCTTGAACAAGAACAGCCATAAGGATCAGACATGAAAATTTTACGTTTAAGTCTGAACAATCTGGCTTCTATTGCCGGCACCCAAGACATCAACTTTGAAAGCGCACCTTTGGCACATGCTGGCCTGATTGCGATTACCGGAAAAACCGGGGCCGGTAAATCGACCCTGCTTGATGCCATGTGTCTGGCACTATATGACCAGATTCCGCGTTTAAACGGCGCCGCCGGGGCGCTTAAAGATGCCAGCGGTCAGGGCATCTCGATTAAAGATTCTAAAAATATTCTGCGCCGCGGCTGTACCCAAGGCTTTGCCGAACTGGAATTTATTGCGCTGGATCAAAAGCGTTATCTGGCGCGCTGGGAAGTGCGCCGCGCCCGTAACAAGGTCGATGGCAATTTAAAAGTCGAACGCGCGATTACTGCTGTGGAAGATCAGCGCGTGCTGACCCAGAAAATTTCGGAATGCACCCCGACTGTTGAAAAGCTGATTGGGCTGAGTTTTGAGCAGTTTACCCGCGCCGTCTTGCTGGCCCAGTCTGAAGTGGGTGCATTTTTAAAGGCTAAAGATCAGGACCGCGCCGACTTGCTGGAATATCTGACCAATTCCCATATTTTCAGTCTGGTCAGTCAGAAAGCCTTTGAAAAAATCCGCCAGATTCGCAGCGAAAAAGAACAGTTACAACAGCTGATGGGGCATATTGACCTGCTCAGTGATGAACAGCTACAAGCCCTGCAACAGCAGCATGCCCAGAGCAAACTGAGTCTGCATGAAAAACTGCAAAGCGAAAAACTGCTGCTGAATGATTTAAGCTGGTACAAGCAGCAGCATCGTCTGCACAGTGAAATTCAGGCCAAAAAAGAATTTTATCTGGTGCAGGTCGATGCCAACCAGAAAATGCAGCCGCAGCGTGACCTGCTGGTGCAGCTGGACCAGTTTCAGGAAATTCGTGAACAGTATCTGCAGCAGCGCCAGCAACAGTTGCAACAGCAACAGCTGGCGCAGCAACTTGAGCAATTCCAGCCGGAATATCAACACTGTGAACAGCAGCATCAGCAGGCACAGCAGCAGCTGGAACAATTGCAGCACAGCGCGCAACAACAGCAGAAAGAACAGCTACAGTTACAACCCGTGTTAGAACAGGCACTACAGCTGGATGGCCAGATTGAGCATCTGATTCAGCGCTATAAAGAAGCCGATGCCCAGCTGAAACAGATTCAACATGAAAAAATTACGCCACTAACCACCCAGCAGCACGGCCAGCAACAGCACTTACAGCAGTTGCATATGCAGTTAGAACATCTGGAACAGCAATCGGTCCAGCATACCTTTCTGGCAGTATTTGACCGTGAGCCGCACAGTATTCTGCAACGCTTGCAGCAATTCCAGAAACTGCAACAACAGCTACAGCAGCAGGCGCCGGTACATGCACACAGTTCACTGGCTCAACTGCAACAGCAGCTAGATGATGTAAAACAGCAACAGGCCGATGCGCTCCAGCAGGCCGGCTCACTGGCTGAACTGGAACAGCAAGCCACAGAACTGGAACAGCAGCAGGTACAGCACCAGCAACACAGCCAACAGCTGGAACAAGCCCTGTTCCTGTTACAACACATGCTGAACGAGCAGCAGGAACAGCAGCAATTACAGCAGCACATGACCCAGCTTCAGGCCGAGCTGAGCAGCTTGCAACAGGCGCAAACTGAAGCACAGCAGCACTACCGGAATGCCCAGACGGCACGTGAACAGCTGGAACAGATTTTTGCCCAGCAGCGTTTATTGCAGGCACAAAGTGTGCAGGAGTTGCGTCAGCAGCTGCAAGCAGAACAGCCGTGTATGGTCTGCGGTAGTACTGAGCATCCATTTGTCAGTCATCAGGATTTGCTGGAATCTGCACTGCAGTCGGTGCAGGACACCCAGTTACAACAGGCCCAGCAGCAGGAACAGCAGTGCCAGCAGCAGCTCCAGCAATTACAACTACAACATTCCAAACAGCAAACCCTGCTGGAACAGAAACAGCTACGCTCTAGCCAGCTTCAAGACAGTGTGCAACAGAAACTGCAGCAGGTTCAAAAGCTCAGCCCAAGCACACAGCTGGATGATACAGCACACGATCTGACCGCCTTGCAGACCACACTGCAACACAAGCTAAATCAGCAGCAACAGCAGTTACAGCAGCTAAAAACTTGCCAGCAACAGCTGAAAAGCCAGACCCAGCAGCTGCAACATTTGCAGCAACAGATTCAGTCCCTGCAGTTACTCTGTCAGCAATTCCAGCAGCTGGAACAACTGATTGAACCGGTTACCCAGGCACTGGAGCCGGCCCAGCAAGCGCAATGGGCGAACCAGGCCGAGATGTGTCAGACTCTTATTGCCCTGCTGAGCAGCCGGACTCAATACCTGCAACAGCGCGAGCAATGCCTGCAACAGCAGCAGGAATTACAGCGCCAGATCAAAGACGGCGAACAGCAACTACAGTTCTATCAGCAGCAACAGCAACAGCTGAGCAATGACCTTACCCATGCACAAACTCAAGGCAGCCAGTTGCGCCAGCAGGTACGTGATCTCAGCCAGCAACATGCTGGACAGGTGCTGGATACCGGCAAAGCCTGGCAGCAGCTGTTACGAGAGCAGCAGCAACAACTCCAGCAGCAGGTAGAACAGCAACACCTGCACTGCCGTCAGCTGGAACAGCAATTCCAGCAGGCGCAGCTGAAACAGCAAGACCTGCATACACGCCAGCAGCAGCTTCTGGAAAGTGTACAGCAGCTACAGCACAACATTCAGCAGTGGCAAAGCCAGCATCCACAGTTCACTGCCGAGAAGATTGAGCAGTGTCTGGGTATTGATCTGGCCAGCTGGCAGGCCATGCGTCAGGCCATCCAGCAACAGCAGCAAGCCATGCTCAGTGCACAAAGTGCGCTGGATGTATTGCAGGAGCAATTCCAGCAGCATCAGGCCCAGCAACCAACTGCCAGCTATGATGAGGTGACCACCCAACTGGAACAGCTGGAACAAGAAAAAAACAGCTTGCAGGAGCAGTTTAACCAGCTGGAAACCCAGTTACGCATGCAGCAACAGGCGCAGGCACAACTGTCCAAATTCCAGAGCCAGATTGAAAAAATTCAGGCTGAAGAATATCGCTGGGGCCGGATTGCCGATTTAATTGGCAGCAAGGAAGGCACCAAATTCCAGAAAATTGCCCAGGAACATCATCTGGATATTCTGGTGGAACATGCCAACCAGCAACTGCAGCCACTGGCGCCGCGTTATCAGCTACAACGTATTCCCAACAGTCTGGGCCTCGCGATTCTGGATCATGACATGAATGGCGAAATCCGGCCGGTACTGTCTTTATCGGGGGGTGAAACCTTCCTGGTATCACTGGCGCTGGCACTGGCCATTGCCAATATGGCCTCCGGCTCCATGAAACTGGAATCGCTGTTTATTGATGAAGGCTTTGGGACGCTCGATCCGGCCTCGCTACATATGGTGATGAACGCACTCGACCGGCTGCAAAGCCAGGGCCGTAAAGTGGTGCTGATTTCCCATATTCAGGAAATTCACGAACGGATTCCGGTCCAAATTCAGGTCAAACCAATTGGTGCTGGGGCCAGTACCCTGCAGATCGTAGGCTAGACCATGTTCTGGCACTATCATCCGCTCTCGCCGCAGCTCAGCCTGCAGCTGGAAAGCCTGCGCGGATGGAGTGCCATTCTGGTGCTGTTCAGCCACTGTTTTCAGGCCTTTATTGGTCCGCTGGATCAAACCCTCTATTCGGGTGTGCGTCTGCTCGGACAAGCCGCAGTGATGATGTTCTTTGTTCTAAGCGGCTATCTGATTGGACATTCCATCCGTCACAATATCCATCGCCATCGACAGTTTTCAGGCTTGGCCTATAGCCGGCAACGCTGCCAGCGTATTCTGGGACCATTTTTATTTGCCATGTTGCTGACCTTGTTATTGTATGCACTGGCGCCCTATTTCTTTGCATCCGGCTCCCATAACATTGAGGCGAGCCAAAGCTTTATGATCCGGCACAGCTATGACATTAGTGCAGCCGATTTTCTCGGTTCACTGTTTTTCGTCAATGGTTTTGTAACGCCGACCGTATCGGCCAATGCTGCCCTCTGGAGCCTGAGTTATGAAGTCTGGTTTTATATTCTGGCCGGTTGTCTGGTGACATTCAGACCTGGGAGCATCCTGCTGTTTTTAACCCTGCTGCTTGGCTTAAGCCTGCTCAATATCCAGTTCCTGATTTATTTTCTGGTCTGGTTGTTGGCTTTTGCTTTTGCCAGTCCGGCATGGAGCAAACAGATTCCAGCCGCCCAACTGCACTATTTTAAATCCGGTTTTCTGCTCTTGGCGCTGCTGATTGCCCTGTTTGATGCCTACCAGTTTCACTCCATTTATCTGGCGCAGTACTATACTGGCGAAAATTTCAGGCTGTTTAACCTGTGTATCGGGATTGCAGCGGCCTGCTGGCTGCTACAACTGGCGCGTGGTGAACGGCAGATTCAGGTGATCTGGCCGGCTTCCGCGCAGTTTTCCTATACCCTGTATATCACCCATTTCCCGTTGCTGATTTTTATCCTGGGCTGTTTTCCGTTTACGCTGCAGCACGGTTTAGGAGTAGCTCTGCTCAGCCTGATTATCACAATGGCGGTGCTGATTGGTTTTGCCTGGCTGGTGGCGCAAAAACTGGAACCACCACGCCGGATTGAACGACACTTATCCTAAGCAGGCTGTGACACCAAAGAACAATCTGAATATTGTAATGCAGCATTATTTCGAATAATCGCGCGCACCAAATAATGCCGTACCAATCCGCACCATGGTCGAACCTGCGGCAATTGCTGCATTTAAATCACCGGACATGCCCATACTTAACGTATCCCAATCTGCAGGCTGTGCATGTTGCGCCTTGACCGTATCAAATAACTGTTTGGCCTCCTGAAAGGCGGCAGTGTTATTTGGTGCAGGAATTACCATCAGGCCACGTAAACGTAAATTCGGCAACCGACTGATCTGCTCGACCAGCGCCGGTACTTCGGCAGGGCTACAGCCATCTTTGCTATCCTGTCCATCAATATTGACCTGCAGGCAGATATTCAGTGGCGCCTGCTGATCGCTGCGCTGATTGGACAAGCGCTCAGCAATAATCAGCCGGTCTACCCCATGCACCCAGGCAAATTTTTCAGCCAGATGTTTGGTTTTGTTGCGCTGCACATGGCCAATAAAATGCCACTCAATCTCTAAATCCTGCAGCGCCTCAATTTTTTCCAGCGCTTCCTGTAAATAGTTTTCGCCAAAGGCTCGCTGTCCGGTCTGGTACATTTCCTGCAACACAGCACTCGGATGGGTTTTGGAAACCGCCAGCAGCTGGACCTCTGCCGGGTCACGCTGCGCCTGCTGACAGGCATGCTGAATTTGTTCTAACACATGTTGACGCGATTTTTGCAGGCTATTCATTGATGCGGTTCTCATTTTCATTCATCTTTTTTACTTTGCCCTCGTGCTAGGTGTTGGTTAAGCTGAGGGAAAGCCGTATTATTCTAACAAAATAATTAAGATTTATATGATCTCGGGGAACTTATGGATATTACAGAACTATTGGCCTTTTCGGCAAAAAATGGGGCATCGGATTTACACCTGTCGGCAGGCATGCCGCCACTGATTCGTGTGGATGGTGAAGTACGCCGCATCAATTTGCCCGCCTTGGAACATAAAGAAGTACACAAATTAGTGTACGACATTATGAATGATAAACAACGTCGTGATTATGAAGAAAATCTAGAAACGGACTTTTCTTTTGAAGTCCCAGGCGTGGCTCGTTTCCGTGTGAACGCATTTAACCAAAACCGTGGTGCAGGTGCAGTATTCCGTACCATTCCTTCTAAAGTTTTGACCCTTGAAGATTTGGGAATGGGACAAATCTTTAAAGATATTTGTGAATATCCACGTGGTTTGGTATTGGTGACAGGCCCAACGGGTTCAGGTAAATCAACCACACTTGCCGCGATGATTGACTTTATTAATGACAATCGCTACGACCATATTCTGACCGTCGAAGACCCAATCGAATTTGTACACCAATCTAAAAAATGTTTGGTTAACCAACGAGAAGTACACCGTGATACGCATGGCTTTAACGAAGCATTACGTTCGGCACTGCGTGAAGACCCTGACATTATTCTAGTGGGTGAGATGCGTGACTTAGAAACCATTCGTTTGGCACTGACTGCTGCTGAAACGGGTCACTTGGTATTTGGTACGCTACACACCACCTCTGCAGCAAAAACCATTGACCGTGTGATTGACGTATTCCCTGCCGAAGAAAAAGACATGGTACGTGCCATGTTGTCTGAATCTTTACAAGCCGTCATTTCACAATCCCTGCTCAAGAAAAATGGTGGTGGTCGTGTAGCTGCGTATGAAATCATGATTGGTATTCCTGCAGTGCGTAACCTGATTCGTGAAAACAAAGTAGCTCAAATGTACTCGGCAATTCAGACTGGTGCCAACTACGGTATGACCACCCTTGACCAGAGTTTGAAAAACTTGGTATCGCGCGGTGTGATTAGCCCACAAACGGCTCGTACGGTTGCAAAACAGCCAGAATCGTTCCTCTAATCGTGTGCAGGAAGCCAGGACAGCGCTATGGACTTTAATGATTTATTGAATTTAATGATTCAGCAAAAAGCATCGGACCTGTTTATTACGGCCGATGTTGAGCCTTCCATGAAAATTAACGGCCAGATTGTGCCAGTGGCCAAATCCAAACTGACCGGGGAAATTGTTGGCCAGCTGCTCAACTCGATTATGACCGACAAGCAGCGCAAGGAATTTGCCGATACCCGTGAATGTAACTTTGCCATCACCAACCGTGATAAAAGCGCACGTTTCCGTGTCAGCGCTTTTCAGCAGCGTGATGAACCGGGCATGGTGCTGCGTCGGATTGAAACCAAAATTCCGACCATGGAAGAACTGAAACTGCCACCGATTTTAAAAGATCTGGCCATGACCAAACGTGGCATCATCATCTTTGTCGGGGCAACCGGTACCGGTAAATCGACCTCTTTGGCGTCAATTATTGGTTATCGTAACCAGAATTCCAAAGGTCATATCATCACCATTGAAGACCCGATTGAATTTGTGCACGAACACGCCGGCTGTATTATTACCCAGCGTGAAGTAGGCATTGATACCGATTCGTTTGAAGTGGCACTGAAAAACACCTTGCGTCAGGCCCCAGATGTGATCCTGATTGGTGAGATCCGTTCACGTGAAACCATGGATTATGCAATTGCCTTTGCCGAAACCGGTCACCTGGTATTTGCCACCCTGCACGCCAACAACGCCAACCAAGCCATTGACCGGATTATCCACTTCTTTGAGGCTGACCGTCATGGCCAGCTGTTTATGGATTTATCACTGAACCTGAAAGCCATTGTGGCACAGCAGCTGATTCCTACTATTGATGGCAACTCACGTCGTGCCGCGATTGAACTGCTGATTAACTCGCCACTGGTGTCCGATTTAATCCGTAAAGGCGATGTGCACGAAATTAAAGACCTGATGAAGCGTTCACGTGAGTTGGGTATGCAAACCTTTGACCAGGCCCTGTATGACCTGTATAAAGCCAAGCAGATCAGCTACAAAGATGCCCTGAAACATGCTGACTCACCAAACGATTTGCGTCTGCAAATCAAGCTGTCGGAAGAAGGCGGCGAGCGTTTAATGCATGCCACTTCGAATATTACCTTCGACGGGCAATAATTTTAGGCAAAAAAAACAGGCTGATCTTCAGCCTGTTTTTATGGGTTGATTTATTGATGGGCAGTTTTGCGCTTATTTTTTACGGAACGCTTCGCGGCATTCCGGCGCATCGCAGTAGCCATATAAATTCAGTGAGTGACCGGTCAGTTCAAAACCAAACTTTTTCGCCACTTCATGCTGTTCGTGTTCAATCACGTCGTTGGTAAATTCCACCACTTTATTACAGTTCTGGCATACCAGATGGTCGTGGTGATCTTCCTGCATAATTTCAAAAACCGAATGATTATTTTCAAAATTATGACGCTCGATAATCCCCGCAGCTTCAAACTGTGTTAACACGCGATACACAGTTGCTAAACCCACATCTTCACCCTGTTCGAGTAAAGTCTTGTAAATATCTTCCGCGCTTAAGTGATGTTGTCTTGAATTTTCTAATAATTCCAATATTTTAATTCGTGGAAGTGTAACTTTAAGGCCAGCTTTGCGTAGATCTTGATTTGAAATAGGCATGAAAAAAGGTCTCTCAACAAAATTAAAGTTGGAATATGCAACAAAGTTAAGATGCAGTATGATCTATGCTTGGATCGAATGCATCAATAATTAATTGGGATAGTGTAGCAAAATGCAAAAAGTCATGTTGACGTTATTCGTCACTTCATTGCTCATGGGTTGTTCGACCTTGGGCGTTTATAAAGTAGATATTCCTCAAGGCACCCCCTTAACCCAAGCACAAGCAGCAAAAATTCAGGTCGGCATGAGCCACCAACAGGTCCGCTTTTTGCTGGGTAGCCCAACCATTTCAGATCCAATGAATCCTTTACGTTGGGACTATATTTACCATTATATCCCAGGAACCTATGCTAAAAAAGCCAAGATTCCCGCTGCACAAGGTCAACACTTAAAAATCTACTTCGATCAAACCGGTATTGTGCAGAAAATTGAAGGTTTAGAAACCATTCCTGAACAGCAACCAGGCTTACCGGGTTCAAAAGAAGCAATTTTAACCGCGCCCCCACTATAGCCCCTTTCAGATAAAAAGAAACCCCTCAGTGAGGTAATGCCAGTCAGTTAAGCAAATTTTAGTAAAATGTAGTAAAAATGAGTGTATGTAAATACGCTCATTTTTTTATGTCTTTATCTGAACATTTAGAATCCACTCTTGAACATGCTCTCCCATCAC
>NZ_VOXR01000004.1:0-147757 GCF_013420645.1 Acinetobacter sp. C15 | reverse complement strand
GCCTATTTAAGTGATGTGCTGAAAAGGTTGCCAACACATAAAGTGCCCCAAATAGAAGAATTACTACCTCACCGCTGGAAACCTGAACCCCGTTAAAACTTGGCGATGGCGTTCAGCGGATGCTTACATTCAAATGGACTAAATGGACCTTCATCTGGATCAAGAGAAAGAACAGCTGTACCTTTTTCATTTCCAGTTAATTTCCATGAATCCATTAAATCATAGATTTCGTCATCTACTGAAGAGTATCCTAAATTGTATAGTTTTTTTAAAAAGACTCTGAACTTTGCTAATTTATATTCATACTTTTTATCATTAAAATATTTTTTATATTCTAAAATTCCTTTTAAAGTAAATTCTGACTCACCTGTCAAATCAGGATATTTAAGCGCATAACGGATCATTTCTGCTGCATGTGTGCTTGAGCTATATTTAGCAAAATTGATAAAAGTATTTAATACGTCAGATCTAACTTCCTCCGAAAATTTCGAAAGATTTGACATATCAGCTTTGTTGTTAATATCCAACACCCATGTATGATCATAAATATCAACCTGATAGCCTTTGAATGTAGTAAAAGTATTTTTCGACTTATCTAAACTATCGACTTGAGGTAGTTTACTCATTTTTTATCCTCAAAATTTTCTTGAATACTTAAACCTACTTCCATAGCTCGCTTATTTTCTGCACGTCTTGAATATCTTCTCGCACTTTGTGAATTTGGTATCCAACCCATCAGATATGCTCGATCTCTCTCAGCCTGATCTTCTGTTATTTTTCCAGATTTAATTAAAGTCTGAACTTTATCTGTATATTTATCATTCCATGTATGCCTAAATGCATGTGCATGCACATTGAATAAAACGACTTCAGAAATTTCTGAAAAAATTTTGTCTAGTGCATTAATTGAAAGCGGCTGCCCCTTATTTGATAAGATCAAAAAGTCTGTTAACTCTGCATTAGGCACTGTCGATCTATGATTTAGAATATAGATATCCAATTTTTTCTTTAGATTCTGGTTGAGTGCAATTGATCGACTTCTAGTCTTTACCAAAGGTTGATATAACCGAGGATCACTATCATCATGAGGATTACGTCTAATAGTCAGATAAGGTGTACCCGCTTGAGGAGGGGTTATATCTGTAATTTTTAAATTTAATAATTCTCCTTTACGACATCCTAAGTATAAAAACAAATAGATAATCAGCTCATTTCTATAAACTATGTAATCTGAAATCCAAATACGATTCTGATTATCAGGATTAACCGCCTTTAAAATTTTATCTACCTGCTCATCATCAAAGGACACATATTCAGACTGACTATCCATGGGCTTACAAGGCCTACGAGATGTTAATAAATTTTTTGTGCTTGTTATTACTGATGAATGAAAATATATCTCTAGCCACCCAATATATTCAGCAAAATTAGTTAACCGCCGATATATCAATTGTTTGGATACATAGTCCTGAGTAATAACCAATTTTGCTCTAGCTCGCTCTTTGTTATTACTTTTTGGAAAACTTATGATCTTTTTTTTTGAAGCTGTCCCGCTTAATCGGCTACGATTGAAACTGGTTAAATTTACTAAAGCTTCGATTTCATTTAATTTTAAAAAATCTTTATTTTTAATCCTTTGTTCCAAATCAATTCCTAACTTATCCAATAACTGAAACAGCAACTTAATATCTTCTAGAATAGCTGTAATAGTATTGATTGATTGACCACGATTTCTTAAATGAATGATCGTATATAAATTTGGATAAGTCATAGGAACGCCATCACTATTCAAAAGAACAGCAAATCTCTCTCCACTACTCATTACAAATCTTTTAACAGACATCATAATTAAATTTAACAAAATATCTAAGTATTAAATATCATAATATATTAAATAAAAAAATTTACAGAACTATTTCTAGTGTCTGTAAATTTCTTTTGTAACTAACTGCTAATAAAGAATAATTTTATAAACTTTACAAAACATGGTCTCTAGGGTGTACTAAAACGGTAAGTCATCATCCAAATCTGCAGGTGCAGGCGTTGCAGCAGGAGCTGGTTTCGGTTGCTGATAACCACCCTGGTTGCCATAACCACCACCGGCATTATTGTTGTTAAAACCACCTTGAGCTTGCGGCGCATAGCCACCCTGGTTGTTATTGCTATAACCACCGCCCTGGTTATTGTTAAAACGTGGCTGGCTAAAACCATTATCGCCCTGCTCACTTTGCTGACGACCAGAGTCCAGCATCTGCATTTGCTCGCCACGAATTTCTGTGGTGTAGCGTTCCTGACCATTCTGATCGGTCCACTGACGGGTACGCAATGAACCTTCAATATAGACTTTTGAACCTTTGCGTAAGTATTGCTGCGCGATTTCACCTAAACGGTTATGCAGCACAATACGGTGCCATTCGGTTTGCTCTTTACGCTCACCGGTGGTTTTATCGGTCCACGCATCACTGGTGGCAATGGAAAATTGAGTAAGCGAGCCACCATTCGGGAAAGTTTTTGTTTCTGGATCTCGACCTAAAGTACCAACTAAAATGACCTTATTTACACCACGCATCAGCTGTATTCTTCCTATTTGTTTCTATTATTTACTTTATAAGAGTTATGCTTAAATGGCTACCTCTTTACCCAACAAGTGCGTTAATTGTTGTCGCGCAGTATCATCAATTTGCTGTTTATCGACTTTTATATAGGCAACTTGCTGTTCAGACATCACCACGACTTCTTCAATACCATGAATGGCCAAAAGTTGAGAAGTCCACTCATCCGTTTGTTTGGCCTCAGGCAGGCGAAATACCATCGACGACAGATAACGCGGCTGGGCCAGACCAAAACTCATCAGCAGCCAAATTATAGCAACTGCGGTCAGAATACTCCAACCCATCGCCGTGTTATTCAGCAGTAACAGTTGCCCGCCAATCATGCCGCCAAAGAAGGCACCGAGGAACTGGCTGCTGGCATTGACGCCCATTGCAGTGGCTTTGGATTGAATCGGTGCCGCCTTCGATAACCAGGACGGTAACAGCGCTTCCATCACGTTAAAGGCAATAAAAAACAGGCCCAGTCCAATCAGCAGGATATATTTAGATTCAAAACCAAAAATCATCACGATCAGGCCAAGAATAATCCCGCCAATCGCGGTCAGGAAAATACCGCGCATTTTGCGATATTTTTCCGCCAGAATAATACTGGGGAAGGCAAAAAACAGACTCAGCACCAGCAGCGGCAAATACACCCAGCCGTGACTGGACAATGGCAGACCGGCATATTCAATCAGCTGCGGCGGTGCATAAATAAACATCGCCGTTAGCAGTAAATGCAGGGTAAAAACTGACAGATGCAGGCGGTTTAAATCGCCCATTTTTAGCACCTGTTTGAGCTGCGGCAGATAGCCCTGCTGGAAATTACGATGATGGCGCGTGACTTTAGGCACCAGCAGCAACATGGCAATGGCCGCCAGTCCCATAATGGTGGTCACCCAGAACAGCCCAGAAATACCAACCAGTCCGGTCAGCCACGGCCCGGCACTAAAGGCAATCACGAAGGATAAACCAATACTCATGCCCATCATGGCCATGGCTTTGGTGCGCTGTTCTTCACGGGTGACATCGGCCAGTAAAGCCATCACCACGGCAGAGACTGCGCCGCCACCGGCAATGGCCCGGCCAATGATGACCCCATAAATGGTCTCTGACATTGCAGCAATGGCACCGCCTAAAGCAAACAGTAACAGTCCAAGCACCACCAGCGGTTTACGGCTATAGCGATCAGCAATCAGGCTAAATGGAATCTGTAAAATGGCCTGGGTCAGACCATACACCCCAACCGCCAGACCAATTAAGGTCGGGGTTGCATATTGATAGGATTGCCCTGCCACCGAGAAAACCGGAATAATCATGAACAGACCCAACATGCGTAAGGCAAAAATACTGCTTAAGGCAAAAGTTGAACGGCGTTCTAAGGCATTCATCATATCAATAGGCTAAGTGCAACAATTTTGTATGCGAATATCCTACATCATTCATGCTGCAGATGCTGCGATATTCAGCACAATATTCTGCATCTGAACTGCCAGTCATAAAAAAGGTGCAATTGCTTGCACCTTCTTTAGATCAGACTGCAACTTAGTGCAGTGCCTGACGTTTTTTATATTGAATTGAGGCAAATACCGCCCAGACAATAAAGGCCACACCAATCAGACCGGTGACCACTTCCGGGACATGTAAACCGGTTCCGCTGGCAATCATGATAAAGGCCAGCGCACCAATCGCATAATGCGCACCATGTTCCAGGTAAATATAAGCATCCAGGGTGCCTTTTTCTACCAGATAAATGGTCATCGAACGCACGAAAATCGCGCCAATCGCCAGACCCAGCATGATAATTACCACATCCGAAGTAATCGCAAAGGCACCAATCACACCGTCAAAACTGAACGAGGCATCCAGCACTTCCAGATACAAGAAGCCACCAATACCGGCTTTCACCACACCGGTCGGCACGCCATTTTCATCATGACGGATCGCATTGCCATTTTCATCGACTTCAGGTTCGCCACCCAGTAAATGACTCAATACCTGTACACCAATATAAATCACGATGCCCCAAATGCCGGCCATGGTGACTACCAGACGTTTGTCCTCAACCACATTGGCCGCCATGATCAGCAAGGCCACCAGTGCAATAAAGACCGACATGGCCGGTACACTGGCCAGATTGGATAAACGGCGCTCAATCCAGCGGAACCAGTGGGTGTCTTTTTCATCATCGAGGAAGAAGTTCAGGAACACCATTAACAGGAAGGCACCACCAAATGCTGCAATTTCAGGATGATGCGCCATTAATTTGGCCGAATATTCTTTCGGATTATTCAGTGCCAGCTGCACCACTTCCATCATGCCCATATCGGCTGTGACGGCAACAATCACCACCGGGAAAATTAAACGCATACCGAATACGGCAATCAGAATCCCGACCGTCAGGAACAGCATTTTCCAGAAATGGTCCCAACCGCGCAGGACTGATGCGTTAACAACCGCGTTATCAAACGATAACGACACTTCCATAATGGCGAGAATGGCCGTAATGGTCAGTGCTGTGAACATGGTTTTCAGGCCTGCTTCCGGGCCGTGGGTATAGCCCCAATAAGCAGACAAACCGAGACACACGATCGTAAATGCAATAGAGAAACCAAAATGTTTCATCATGACAAATCGACCTATGACATTATTAGATAAAGAAATTCGGTAAATATTAAACTTGAATTACACCGAATGCGCCGCGTGCATCCTGCTGAAGACATGCAGGACCTCGGCGATAGAGATATGGCCGCTATTATGACGCTTTTTGATGACGATGCCAAAACACTTCGTATGCTTTTTTGTTGATTCTGATACAAATCAAAGCGGCTCATCTTTGCAGCGCAAGTATGCTAGTCTTTGGGCATTGATCTTGATGCTTTACAGGAACCGGACATGCGTTTTTCTGAACAATTGTGGCAACAGAATTTAGAACTGTATCAAAACACCCTGGCCCTACCCTTTAACCAGGAACTGGCGCGAGGCAGCCTAAGTCGTGAGGCCTTTAGCCACTATGTGATTCAGGATGCGCATTATTTACTGGCCTATGGCCGCGCGCTGGCGGTGTGTGCTGCCAAAGCCTTTGATGCCGATGATGTGATCCAGTTTGCCGAAGCCGCCAAGGTAGCGATTGTGGTAGAACGTTCGCTACATAACGGCTTTATGCAGGATTTTGGCATTAGCAAAGAACAGTTTGAAAATACGCCACTGACCCTGGCCTGCCATCATTACACCAGTTATCTGGTTGCCACTGCCTGGTCGGAGAGTTATCCGGTGGTGCTGGCCTCATTATTGCCATGTTTCTGGATTTATGCCGAAGTCGGTAAAGATATTGTCGGTAACTCGGTCGCCAACAATCCGTATCAGGCCTGGGTCGATACCTATGCCGGCGAAGAATTCCATACCGCAGTGCGCAATGTGATTGCCACGGTTGACCGCGTGGCCGAGCGCTGTGATGAAGACACACTGGCGAAAATGCGTCAGGCCTATACCACGGCTGCCAAACTGGAATGGCTGTTCTGGGATAGCGCTTATGATCAAAGACAGTGGTTAGGTGTGGATGATTAATCCAAAATACCTATTTCTTTTCGGCGGAGTCTTACAGCTATAACATAAATTGAAACAGCTCATTCGTTACTTTGGTTTCGCCCAAAGTAACCAAAGGCATTTGCCATTCGCAAAACTCGTCGATTACCGAAAAATATAAAATTTTTCGCAGAAACATTACTTTAAAAAAGTAGTTCTGCCTCGAACAGTTGCGAATGGCTATTCCACGATAGCAAATATTTTTGATGCTTTAATTTTTGTTTATTAAATCATTACTGCTGAAACATCTGCCAGCCATAAATCAGCCCTGCCGCAGCCACAATCCAGCAAAGCGTTGCTATGCCTAAACAGGATCACATCAACATTTTGCTTGCCAGCATATAAACCATCAGCAGATAAATGGCATAGGGAATTAAAGACCATAAACCCAATAATGCCATTTTACGCAAAGCTTCTGCACCCTACTGTTGCGATACAATCACATGGGCGATTAAAGCAAAAGTCGAAAAGAGTGACACCAGACCGGCGATATAAAACGCTTTATTCTTGGACAGAAGGAAAATAATAAGTACAACCGCTGCCCTAAAATATATTTCAAAAATAAAGCCAGCATCCCGACCCATCCGAACTGATCAATTGATTAAGCCGCATAGTCTAAGCTGCAAAATATCGTTTACTTAAACTAAGTTCAGCACAATCAAAGCCAGCAGTGCAGGCAATGCCTGAATATAAATAATCTTTTTACTTGCGGTAATACCGCCATAAATCCCAGCAACCAGCACGCAGCCCAAAAAGAAATTCGCCAGTGCAGGTGCATAGCTTACAGGCGCAAGTAACGACCAGATCAGGCCTGCGGCTAAAAAACCATTATACAGACCCTGATTTTGTGCCAGCACCTTGGTCAGTTTTGCCTTTTCCGCAGTATTGCCAAAGGCTTTCATGCCCAGAGGTTTATCCCACAAAAACATTTCCAAAATTAAAATATAGAGATGCAACCCAGCAATCAGGGCGATCATAACTTTTGTAATAATCATGAGATTTCCGTTTTTTATTTTTCAGACGATATTTTGTATTTTAACGATGAATTAGTCGAAATACTGAATTTCAATATCTAAATCTATGACTTGCAGGTACAGAGAAAGACCATTTCCATGCCTTGAGTTTCAATCCTTGACCAGTCCGACACAAAATGTCGTTTAAATTCTTTTTAATACAGCTTGAACATTTTTCATGCGCTATCATATATAGGTTTTTGATGAATTTTCTAGGATCATTGCATGAGCCAAAGTCATATCCGTATTCGAGGCGCACGTACCCATAACCTGAAGAATGTGAACCTTGATATTCCACGCGACAAGTTTGTGGTGATTACGGGACTTTCCGGTTCAGGTAAATCTTCCCTGGCTTTCGATACCCTGTATGCCGAAGGACAGCGCCGTTATGTCGAATCGCTCTCGGCCTATGCGCGCCAGTTCCTGTCACAAATGGAAAAACCGGAAGTCGACTCGATTGAAGGCTTAAGTCCGGCGATTGCCATTGAGCAGAAATCGACCAGCCACAATCCGCGTTCTACCGTCGGTACCATTACCGAAATTTATGACTATTTACGTCTGCTCTATGCACGCGTGGGTACGCCCTACTGTCCGGAACATGACCTGCCGATGGTGGCGCAGACCGTGTCTGAAATGGTCGATGTAGTCAAAGGTCTGGAAGAAGGCACCGCCCTATTACTATTGGCACCGGTGGTGCGTGAACGTAAAGGCGAATATACCCATCTGTTTGAACAGCTGCAAAGCCAGGGGTTTGTCCGTGCCCGGGTAGATGGCGAAATTATGGAGATTGATCCGCCACCAGAACTGGACAAAAAGAAAAAACACAGCATTGAAGTGGTGGTCGACCGTTTTAAAGTCCGGGATGATTTGGGCAACCGTATTGCCGAAAGTTTTGAAACCGCTTTACGTTTAGGTGGAGATATTGCGATTTTATCGTGGATGAAAGGCGAACATCCGGACCGGGTATTCTCGGCCAAACACTCCTGCCCGGAATGTGACCGTGCCGTGGCCGAACTGGAACCGCGCCTATTCTCGTTTAACAACCCGTTTGGTGCCTGTCCGGTCTGTGATGGTCTGGGCACACGCAGCCATTTTAGTGCCGACAAACTCATTCCCAATCCGGAACTTTCTTTAAGCCAGGGTGCAATTCGTGGCTGGGACCGTCAGCGTCCTTATTATTATGGCATGCTGCAAAAAGTTGCCGATCATTATGATTTTTCGCTGGATACACCGTGGAATGAACTGGACAAAGACACCCAGAAAAAATTTCTCTACGGCAGTGGCCGGGAAAAAATTGACCTGAGCTATGTCGATGAACGTGGTCGTCGCCATAACCGGGTACAGCCGTTTGAAGGGATTTTGCCGCATCTGGAACGCCGCTATCGTGAAACGGAAAGTAATTATGTCCGCGATGATCTGGCGCAGTATCTCTCCAATGCCGCCTGTGATGCCTGTGATGGTTCACGTCTGAATGAAATTTCGCGTCATGTGCGAGTCAAAGACAAAACCATCAGCCAGATTACCAAAATGTCGATTGGTGACGCCGAGCATTACTATCAGAACCTAAATCTGGAAGGTGCCAAAGGCGAAATTGCCGACAAGATTTTTAAGGAAATCCGTGAACGTCTGCACTTTCTGGTCTCAGTCGGCCTGAACTATTTGAGTCTGTCACGCTCTGCCGAAACGCTCTCGGGTGGTGAGGCCCAACGCATCCGTCTGGCGTCGCAGATTGGTGCCGGTTTAATGGGCGTGATGTATGTGCTGGATGAACCGTCTATTGGTCTGCATCAGCGTGATAATGACCGCCTGCTGGAAACCCTGATTCGCCTGCGTGATCTGGGCAACACTGTACTGGTGGTCGAACATGATGAAGATGCGATTCGCGCCGCAGACCATATTATTGATATCGGGCCGGGCGCCGGCGTGCATGGCGGGAATGTGATTGCTGAAGGGACCTATCAGGAACTGGCGGCCAATGCCAACTCCCTGACCGGTCAATACCTGTCGGGCAAGCTCAAGATTGAAGTGCCGAAACAGCGCATCCAGCCACCTAAACCGGACGAACAGATCAAGCTGATGGGCGCCTGCGGCCATAACCTGAAAAATGTCGATCTGACCCTGCCTTTAGGCGTGATGACCTGCGTTACCGGGGTATCCGGTTCGGGTAAATCGACCCTGATTAACCGTACCCTGCTGCCATTGGCCGCAACCCAGCTGAATGGCGCCACCACGCTCAGCGCGGAAAAGTTTGACACCATTGAAGGACTGCAATTCCTGGATAAAGTGGTGGATATTGACCAGAGTCCGATTGGCCGTACCCCGCGTTCCAATCCGGCCACCTATACCGGTCTATTTACCCCGATTCGTGAACTGTTTGCCCAGACGCCTGAAGCCAAAGGCCGCGGTTATGCGGCGGGCCGTTTCTCCTTTAACGTCAAAGGCGGACGCTGCGAGGCCTGTGAAGGTGATGGCATGATTAAAGTCGCCATGCACTTCCTGCCAGATATGTATGTGCCATGTGATGCCTGCCATGGCAAACGCTATAACCGCGAAACCCTGGAAGTGCATTACAAAGGCAAAAATATTTCCGATGTGCTGGAAATGACGGTCGAAGATGCCATGCACTTCTTTGATGCCATTCCGGTGATTCACCGCCGTCTGGAAACCTTGAATCAGGTCGGTTTAGGTTATATCCGTCTGGGTCAGTCAGCCACCACCTTATCTGGTGGTGAGGCGCAGCGGGTCAAACTGGCACGCGAACTGGCAAAACGGGATACCGGTAAAACCCTGTATGTACTGGATGAACCGACTACTGGCCTGCATTTCCATGACATTGCCAAGCTGCTGGACATTCTGCATGAGCTACGCAACAAGGGAAATACCATTGTGGTGATTGAACACAATCTGGATGTGATTAAAACCGCAGACTGGATTGTGGATTTAGGCCCGGAAGGCGGTGCCGGCGGCGGGATGATTATTGCCGAAGGTACCCCGGAAGATGTGGTGAAAGTGAAAGTCTCACATACCGGAAAATTCCTGAAACCGATGTTGAAGTAAAATGAAAGGGCTCTGAGGAGCCCTTTTCTTTGTTATTAGATTCACCTGAAAAATATCAAGATATATATTTAAAATATTTTTCTATTTTAATTTACGGTTTAGAGCATACTTTCCACCCTATTCCGCCCCTTCTCTTTGGCCTTAAATAAGGAATGGTCTGCCCGGCCAAACAGTTCCATCCAGCTGCCTGCATCTGCGGCGACCCCGGCACTGACAGAAATATTTAACAGCGTGTCCAGTCCCGGCAGGGTCAGAACATTCTGGCTAATTTCCTGACGTAATTTCTCGGCAATACTCAAGGCCCCGTCCAGATCAATCTGCTCAATCAGAATCAGGAATTCATCGCCCCCATAACGCACAATCAGATCAGATGAACGCACACTGTGTTTTAACACTTCGGCAATTCCCTGAATCACCCGATCTCCGACAATATGCCCATACTGATCATTGACCTCTTTAAAGTCATCAATATCAATAATAATTAAACCGGTTTGATGGAGCTTGTCCGGATTCTGGTTCAGATATTGAATATATTCTTCCAGCGCCAGACGATTGGAAACTCCGGTCAGGGTATCGGTATTGGCCATATTGCGTAGCTGGAATTCCAGCAAATCCCGTTCAGCCAAACGTGCCTGCAACTGCTTGAGCGCAGCAAATAAAGAGGTGGGTGAGGAATCTGGAGCTGTGGCCGTCTGCGGCTGGGCTTCAGATAACTCTAAAATCAGATCCCGCGCTTCAATTAAAGGTTTAAATACCTTAAAACGCGCATAGACCATGGTAAACAGCGCCGCCAGCAAGGAAATAATCGACACCGACAGCGTCAGGATAAACTGCTGCCAGGCAGCATGACGCTCCTGCTGAGCCAGCCAGACACTATAATCCAGCAGATATTTCTGCAGATTCACCACTGTCGTAAATTTATCGACAATCTTCAGAGTCAATTCAGTTCCGCTTAATGAATACGGGCGCGCATGCAGACTTTCTTCAATCAGCTGGCTGACAATGGGAACCCCCTGATCCAGATATTTTTGTTTAACCTGTTGATGCAGTCCCAGATATTCAGGCGTTTTGTGCTGTTCAGGCTGAATCGAGTTGACCAGATCCCATAAATAATAAGACTGTCGCTGGCTCTGTAAGGAATAGGCCAGGTTCTGTTCAGAAATCGGTTCTTTAAAAGTCACTGCCGCCATAATCGTCGAGGCCAGACGTCCGGCCTGATCACGTAAATCGGCCAGTACCAGTATCAGACTATAAGACTCCGACAGCATGGTCTTTTTGCCTTCCGACTGCATCATGACATGCTTCAGCACCTCATAGACTTCATCCCAGGCATGAAACATGGCCTGAATGGCCTGATCCAGCTGTGCTGAACTGCGCTGGGCATAGGGTTGTGCTGCATAGGCATCCACCGCAGCACGTCCTTTTGCCAAAGCCGGTGTTAAATCGGTGGTCAAGGCATTGGCCTGTGCCGCAAAACCGGCGCTGTTTAACAGTTGCATGGTGTGTTCAATCTGCAGATCGACCCGCTCTCGAAACAGGGTCAGCTCTTTCAGGTTGGCACTGAGTTCATCTGCAGTACTGGACATGACCTTATTGGCGGGGCCACGTTCGCGTGAAATCTCATTGGCCAGATCGGCCACATGACGTAAGACTGAAATTTCGGTCAGCACCACATCGGACTGCTGATAAGAGCGATAACTCTTCAGTGTCACTGGAACCGAAATAAACAGAATCGACAGGATGATAATGAGCATGGAAATAAACAGACGCTGCTTAGTATTCTCTGAATGCAAGCGATGGGACATGTTTATAACCTCACTACCATGAGCATGAACTGAACGTATTGAATCAACAAGCGCAGATCAACGACCTGAAGCGGATGACCACACTGCTGAGGAAAAAATAACAGGACAGCGGTAGCGTTCATTCAACTATAAGTCGAATAAATCAGCAAGATAACTAAAAAATTGTGACAAGGCTAACAAATTTATTGATTAAGTTGAATAAAAACCGACGAAAATAGAGTAAGTTTCTATTTTTTTTGAAGGGCAACCGAGATTGCATTCTCTTAAAAATTAAATATAAGCCAATGATTTATATAATAAAAATAAGGTTTTAAAAATTGTATAAAAAATTAAAGAAAACATTTTACAGCTGCATCAAATAAGTGCATAATGCACCGCATTGGGGCGACTTTAGATATTCCTCAGCAGAATTTTAAATTTTCCCGCAAATTTTGGCTAAAAAATCCCGGTTTTCATTGAAAACCGGGATTTTTTTATGGTCATATATTCAATAGCGCTTTTTAATTCAAGAAATATTGCACCAACACAGTGCACAATAAATTTATACTTAAGCAGTTTTTAATCCTGACTACAGGGTTCAGGCATAAAAAAAACCCAGCCTTGGGGAAAGCTGGGCATATAAAAAGTAAAACTTTGTGGAGAATCTCAGTGCAGTTCCTCTAACCTCTAGTCCTGCATCAAGAAAAATCATGACCGAAATCACAATTTCGATAAAGCTAACCAAACGGTATAACTTTACCTAGCCATTATGATACTTATAACACTTTTTGTAAAGCCTATTAAAATAGTCTGCTTTTAGTTTAACCAGTATTAATAGTCAGCGAATTTAGACCTATAAAAACCAGAAAACGTAGAAAAAAAGTAAAGCGTTATCAATTTCAGCTACATAATCCTGGTCTTAAGCTTCATTTTTTAAGCTTTATGCGCTGCTTCTCACATTTTTATTAGATTGCTTTTATAGATAATTTATATTGAATCAATTCAGATTAACTATAAAGAAAAGTGAGGCAGCAAGCACTTTTCTTTCGCAAATGAGATTTAGCCGCTTGTTCTTTATACACTTTTTAGGTTGACAACAGATTTATTAATTGACTACTTTTTCGCCTATACATATTTTAGAGCAATTACTCAACTAAATAATCTCCTTTGTCTTCATTGACTTAATAAATTGTTACAATACAATGCCTATTGTTTAATCCATTTTTAACAAAACTGGTAACTATCATGAAAAAACTCGGTTTAGCCACAGCTTTATTATTAGCCATGACCGGTGCTCAAGCGTACCAATTCGAAGTTCAAGGTCAATCAGAATTCATCGACAATACTGCAAACAACAATGACTTCTCTGGTGCAATTCAAGGTACTTACTACTTCAAAAATGTTGATTCAACTAAAGGTCCTTTAGCTGAAGCTGCGTTTTTAAACCAAGCATCAAATGTTTCTTTAGCTTATAGCTATGGCGAACTTCAAGAAGATGGCGAGCGTGATGTTGTTCATGCTTATGGTGCTAAAGCTGAAGCATATGTTCCGACAAAATTTGTTCCAGCCTATGCAAGCGCGTCTTATAACCATACCATCGTAGACAACAAAACTGGTTTTGCTGATGACAATGGCGACCGTTATGCCTTAGAACTTGGTGCATTAGTAGCGCCAAACTTCCTGGTTGCTGTAGGTTATACCAGCGTTGCAGACCAAGCGTCTTTAGATGCTTTCAACATTGTTGCTAACGGTGTTGCTAAAGCAGGTCTAGAATCTGCAACAATCGCAGACGATCAAGATGCTATTACTGCACGTACTAAATACGTGGGTGCAATTGATGGTACAAACATGGCAATCGGTTTTGAAACTGGCCTTGTTTACGGTGAAAGCACAGCGTACAACCTAAAAACTGATCTTTACTTAACGCCTGCTCTTAGCGTTGGTGCATCTTACATGGAGTCTAGCTACAACAACTCTCCAGACAAAGCTTGGGGTGCAAACGTAAATTACTTCATCACTCCTGCTGTTTCTGTAGGTGCAAGCTATGTAAATGCTAACTTCGAAGCTGCTCAAGCTGGCGAAGAAGATGCGACAGTACTTGATACTCAAACTGTTGGCTTAAATGCTAAATTCCGTTTCTAATCTGATTTAGAAACTGATGTAAAAAAGACGCTCTATGAGCGTCTTTTTTTGTTTGAAAGAAATGATTATTCCGGACTACGTACAATACTCAGGAAATATAAATGCCGTTCATATTGATCTAGGATATCCTGCAGTAAATCTTCCTGGGTCCAGTCCATCACATCGTAGTTCTGCCCGCCCTCTCTTAAAAATACCTCAGCCTGATAAAACGGCGCATCGGCCGTGACTTCTGGCATAAAGCTCGGCGGCACAGTTTCACGGGACACCACCTGATAAATAAAGTTAATCTCATGCTGATGATCGACCTTTAAACGCAGGCCATCTTCCAGCGAATCAATCGACACAGTCAGATGCCGCTTCTGGAATTCCTTTTGAATATTCTCAAAAGCCTGCTGTACCTGAACCTGAATATACTGTTCTACCTCAGCCTGGCTATGCGGATAATGCATGATCAGCCCCAGACGCTGTTGCCAGCTGCGTGGATTATGAATGGCGCGCGGCGTAATCCGCGCTTCCTGCAAGGCATTCATTTTGGTGACATCTAGCCGTAGGGCTTTGAGCAGGCCCCAGCACATCAGCAGCAGAATGAGGGTAAATGGCAAGGCACTCATAATGGTGGCCGACTGGAGCGCACTCAGGCCACCGGCCAATAGCAGGATAATCGCCAGCACCGCCATCAATACGGTCCAGAACAGCCGTTGCCAGACCGGAGAATGTTCCGTTTTTGCAGTGAGAAAATCTGTGACCAGCGCACCTGAATCTGCCGAAGTAACAAAAAACAGCATCACCAGCAGGGTCGCCAGCAGACTCATGATGGAGGCAAAAGGCAGATTACTTAAAAACTCAAACAGGGCCACCGAGGAGTCCTGCTGTACTGCGGTCATCAATTGCAGATTCGCTTCATGCAAAATGCTATACAGCGCGGCATTGCCCATAAAACCCATCCAGACCAGGGTAAAACCGGTTGGAATCAGCATTACTCCCACAATAAATTCACGGATACTGCGTCCTTTGGATACCCGGGCAATAAACAGTCCCACAAATGGCGACCAGGAAATCCACCAGGCCCAGTACATGATGGTCCAGCCCCCAATCCAGCCACTCGGTTGATAGGCATATAAATTGAAGGTCATATGAAACAGATTCGAGGCATACTGACCAATATTCTGAATGGTGGTTTGTAGTAAATAGATACTCGGCCCCGTTATAAATACAAATAACAGCAGCACCACCGCCAGCACCAGATTCAGCTCTGACAGCCGTTTAATACCTTTGTCCAGACCAAAAAACACCGATAAAGACGCCATGCTGCTGACCACAATAATCAGGATCATCTGGGTACTGGCACTTTGTTCAATCCCGAATAAATAATTCAGCCCCGAATTGATCTGAGTCACACCAAAACCTAAAGTGGTGGCAATTCCGAAGACAGTGCCGAGCGTGGCAAAGGTATCAATCCCATCTCCGAGCGGGCCGTAAATTTTTGAGCCAATCAGCGGATACAGGGCCGAACGGACTTTCAGTGGCAGATTGTGCCGGTAAGCAAAATAAGCCAGCGCCAGCCCAACCAGCGCATAGATGGCCCAGGCATGAATGCCCCAGTGGAAAAAAGAAATACGCATCGCCTGCTGCGCTGCCTGGATGGTGGCCGGCTCACCGACCGGTGGTGAAACATAGTGCATCACCGGTTCAGCCACGCCAAAGAACATCAGGCCAATGCCCATCCCGGCGGTAAACAACATTGCAAACCAGGAACCCTGATGATATTCCGGCTGGCTATGGTCCGGACCAAGCTTGATTTTACCCATATCGGACAGTGCTATATAAATCAGCAGAATCAGAAACACCGCCACCGACAGCACATAGAACCAGCTAAAAGAATCGGTAATCCACTGGTTCATGCGCTGGGTCAGCAGTTCAAAACTATTGGGCGCCAGCAGCACCACCGCCAGAAAAATCGCAATAACCGCGACCGTACTGATAAATACATTCGGATTGATATTGCCCCACCAGGGCAATTTTTCGGAAGGCATAACTCCCCCATTTTATTTTTAAAGATGATAGACAGACGCTTCAGGTCCGGGCAGCATTCACCGCAAAGGTGAACAAAAGATGAGTGTCGTGAGCTTAAACTCGCGCACAGCTTAGTCCTCTTGCAGCAGAAACACTATTGAACTGCTGTAACAAAATAGCCCAAGCCGATGATTAATCTTTGTTTCTGGGCAAATGACGAATGTATTGCAAGGCAATCAGCCGGGAAACAATTAAGGCCAGATACATCACCCCGCAAAACATTTGCAGCATGGCAATCACCCGTACTGCCGGACCAATCGGCATCAGGTCAGACAGGCCGGTGGCAGACTGCAAACTGAAACTCAGAAACAGTAGATCCAGCCAGCTTTGTAAATGTGGTTGGGTCGGATGATAAAAACTGGAAGGATCCAGTATCTGGCAAATATTGTAAACAAAGGCAAACGCCCAGGCAATTAAGGTGAATACTGCGCCGGCGGCAAACAGTTCATCGCGAGTCAGGTAACGGTCTTCAAACATATAACGCAGCAAACCATAGGCCGCACTTAAATAGGCCGCGGCTTCAAAGGCATGACTAATCACCAGCACGGTCGGGTTATTAACCCCCAGCACAATCAGCAGAGAAAAGAACAAGGCGCCCGTGACAAAGCTCAGCCCCAAAAAAGTAAACATTGGGGTCTGGCGAATGACTTTGGCAATTAACAGCAATACCACCACACCCAGCATCCAGATCAGCACGCGATAGGTGGCATGATGACTGAGCAGCGACAATACGAGAATAAAAAACTGCATTAACAGCAGCCAGGCCGAAGGCAACAGCCGGAATCCTTTCCATAAATCAATGAATGCTTGCATGGGTACATCCTGGGTATCTTGGTGTAATGCGGACATCACTTTCTTTTTTGTTCTGATTACCATAGCATGCTTAAAAGCGCAGACAGATCACTCCTTTGTATGAAAATTACAGAAAAAGTACGTCAAGAAATCACCCAGATTGAATTCCGGGATGACCTTTCTCAGGATAAAAAAATTGCCAAAATCACCCATCTGGCCTGTGCCACCTGTGCCGGTGTCGCCATTCAGCCCCTGCCTTTTGCCGATATTCTGATTCTTACACCCTTACAGGGCTACTTTGCCAGCCGGATTGCTGCCATTCACGGCATTAAACTGACCGACAATGAAGCGCTGGACTGGGTCAAAGAACTGATCGGGCTGGTCGGTTTGGGCATCGCCGCGCAGCAGATTGCACTGGGGGTCTGGAAAACCGTGACCTTTGGCTTTGGCGGCCTGCTGACCATTCCGCTGGTCTACGGCCTGACTTTTGCGATTATGAAAGTGGCCGATCTGTATTTTTCTCATAAAGCCCGCAATGAAAAGCTCAGTGAGGAACGCATTAAAGCGGTATGGAAACAGGCGTTCCAGCAAGGTAAAAAGCAGGGACAGGCTCAGACAGAACAGCTGCAACAGCCAGAGGATTAAGCCATGACCCGATGGTCCTCACCCTTACCGATTCACTATCTTCGTAAAAATTTTGATGCGCTGGCCATCACCACCGTATTGGCCAAACTGGCCTGGAACGCGCACACGCCGCAACTGACTGAAACAGATCAGGCGGTACTGGCTGCATTAAGACGCAGCCATGCTGAACTGGCAAACGCCCCTCTGGAAGATATTCAGGCTTATTTACAGGGTTTTGATGAACAGCAGATTGTCGGGCTGGTATCGACGGTCAAAGGCATGTTGCATGACATGGAATTTGTACGGTTAGACCATGAAGATGGCGACAGTCTATATGCCGCGTATCTGGACCAGCACGACCATACCGATTTTGATGTGCTTCTGGCCGATCAGCACAGCGGCGAAAGCTGGCAACTGCAACTAAAAGCCATCGAAGGTACTGGCACCGGCAAAGACTGGATTGCTGCCCCTCCTGAAGAAATGTTGCTTGCCACTGAAGAAATCGCGGCACAGTTGGGTCTGGAAAGTTCTGGTCTCAGCACCAAAGAGCTGACCCAGAGCGTGGAAGATGCGATTGATGTGATTGTCACCGCCAAAGACCCGAATGATGAACATTTCTGGGACTACTTTCCGGCCATCTCCGTGGCCAGTGTTTCACTGGCGATTTATGAACTGTTCCGGCGCTATCAGCAGCAGGAAATCAGCTGGTCAGAATTTAAATGGATGGCGGCCAAAGTATCTGGCATCAAGGTCAGTAAAATTGCCTTTATTGGTCTGCTGTTGGGTCTACCGGTGGTCGGTCAGGTCACGGGTGCCTACCTGGTCGCCAAGCTGTTACTGAATGCCAAAGCCACCTGGTTCGAAAAAGAATCAGCGCTATATCGCAAACTACAGGCCTACTGGGCCAGCAAGCAAAAACCGCAGCCATAAAAAAGCCCCTTGCGGGGCTTTTTTATGGCATATCTGCTCATCTTAGTGATCAGATGCACCTGAGATACCAATACCGGTTTGTGAGCGGACAAACTGTGCATCGAATGCTTTACGTTCCGCTTGTGCTTGCGCAGAGTTATCGGTAATCGAGAACAACCAGCAGCAGAAGAATGACAATGGCATTGCGAAGATTGCAGGACCATTGAATGGGTTGATTGGTGTGTCAGAAATTTGAAGCGTATCGACCCAAACTGCTTTAGACAATACAATCAAGGTTACTGCTGAAACTAAGCCTGCTACCCCACCAATCACTGCACCGCGAGTCGTTAAGCCTTTCCAGAACATAGATAGTACAAGTACTGGGAAGTTTGCACATGCTGCTACAGAGAATGCTAAACCGACCATAAACGCAACGTTTTGTTTCTCGAAAAGAATACCCAAGATCATTGCGAAGATAGCTAAGCCTAAAGTTGCAATTTTAGACATGCGCAGTTCAGATTCAGGTGTAGTTTGACCTTTCTTGAATACGTTGGCATACAAGTCGTGAGAGATTGCTGAAGCACCTGACAGGGTCAGACCGGCAACCACCGCAAGAATTGTGGCGAATGCAACTGCTGAAATGAAGCCCATGAACAGGTCGCCACCGACTGCGTCAGACAGGTGTACCGCCGCCATGTTGTTACCACCCACCAGCTCAAGCTTGCCAGTGACTGCCATTTTTGCGATATCCAGGAATTGCGGGTTGTTGGCCACATACAGGATCGCACCGAAACCAATGATGAAGGTTAACAGGTAGAAGTAACCAATAAAGCCGGTTGCAACCACAACAGATTTACGTGCTTCTTTGGCATCTTTTACCGTGAAGAAACGCATCAGGATGTGTGGCAGACCTGCAGTACCGAACATTAATGCCAGACCCAGTGAGATCGCATCAATCGGGTTAGATGCCAGGCTACCTGGACCCATGATATTGGCTGCATCAGCCAGGCTCAGGTCATGTACCTTCGAGAACACCTGAATTGATTGTTCAAACATGTTAGTGAAGCTGAAGCCCACGCCTTTCATTACCATGAAAGCCATGAAGGTTGCACCAGACAGTAACAGTACCGCTTTAATGATCTGTACCCAGGTCGTTGCCAGCATGCCGCCGAACATAACGTAAGCCATCATCAATAAGCCAACCAGCACAACTGCAATGTTATAGTTCAGACCGAACAGCAGTTTGATCAGCTGACCTGCACCCACCATCTGTGCAATCAGATAGAACGCGACGACGACTAGCGAGCTGAATGCCGCCAGGGTACGTACCGGTTTTTCTGATAAACGGAAGGAAACTACGTCAGACAGGTTGTATTTACCCAGGTTACGTAAACGTTCTGCAATCAGGAACAATACGATTGGCCAGCCCACCATGAAGCCCAGTGAATACAGCAAGCCGTCGAAGCCTGACATAAACACCATGGCGGAAATACCCAGGAAAGACGCAGCCGACATATAGTCACCGGCAATGGCCAGACCGTTTTGGAAACCTGAAATACCACCACCGGCAGTATAGAAGTCTTTGGTATTGGTGGTTTGTTTCGCCGCCCATTTGGTAATGAACAGGGTCGCACCCACAAAGATCAGGAACATGATAATTGCAGGCCAGTTGGTGGCTTGTTGTTCTGCTGCGCCCAGATCAGGTGCGGCAAAAGCCATACCTGACATCATCAACGCTGAAGCTGCAGCAGCTTGCGCCTTCAATGAAGTCCATTTCATCTTAGTCTTGTCCTTTTTGTTGTGCAATTGCTTCTACTTCACGCATTGCTTCTTCATTCAGTTGATCCAGCTTGTTATTCGCAATATAGGAATACACTGCACACAAAATGAAAGATAACACGATGATGCCCAGACCCAGTGGAATACCCCAGGTCGTCACGCCACCAGAAATGGAAGATAATAGAAACTCTTTGTTATAGCCAACTAACAACATGAAGCCGACATAAACGATTAACATGATTGCGGTAAGCGTCCAGCTAAGATTACGCTTTTTTGCAACCATTTCTTTGAATTTTGGATTGTGTAGAATTCGATCTACTTGAGCCTCATCCATAGTTTTACTCCTTGAAACGCCCAGCCTTAGGCGTAATTTTTAATTCGAATTGTATTCATGATGAAAACTAACAAGTTTGTAGGGTGCTTGTAATTTAGACTTTGGTCGTTAAATTTTGAGCAATTCAAACTGATGCGTTCACGAATAGAGTATTATAACGCGAGATAAATACACCGCGGGTATTATGAACAGCTGGCTGATTATCGGGGTGTTAGCCCTTTATATTGCATTACTTTTTATTTGTGCATTTTTTGGTGAAAAACATGCGAGCCGCCTCAGTACGCGCGGTCGTATGCTGCTGTTCAGTCTGACCTTGGGCGTCTACTGTTCATCCTGGACCTTTTACGGGGCCACTGGTGCAGCGGTGCGTGAAGGGATTATCTTCCTGCCGATCTATTTAGGGCCGCTGTTGTTCGTGGCGGTTGGCTATGACATCTGGCGCCGTTTGGGCCGGGTCCGGCAACATCATGCCATTTCCTCGATTGCCGACTTCGTGGCAGCGCGATATGGCAAAAGTGGTGCCCTGGCCTCGCTGGTGACCATTCTGGCAGTCATTGCGATTATTCCCTATCTGGCCCTGCAGTTACGCGCAATTGCCTTAAGTGCTGCCGTAATTCTGGATCAGACCACTCATGTCGAAAGTACCACCAATGGTGTACTGTTTTTAACCGCGCTGCTGGCAATTCTGGCGATGCTGTTTGGCACCCGGCAAATTGCCAACACCGAACAGCACGGCGGTTTAATGCTGGCGGTGGCGTTTGAATCTTTCGTCAAGCTGTTTGCCCTGCTCTGTGTGGCCGGTTTCTTTGTCTTTGAATCGGCCGATAACCTGAAGCAGATCAGCAATGATGTGGCCCAGACCTTCCATGAAGTGCAGCTGTTGGGCGTACCGGAAACTTTCTGGGTGCAAACCCTGCTGGCCGCACTGGCGATTATCTGCTTGCCACGCCAGTTCCACGTGGCGGTGGTCGAATTACGCGATGAAAAACATATTCGCGGGGCACGGCGCTGGTTTGCCGTTTATCTGATTTTAACCACCATCGCGATTATTCCAATTGCCAGCTGGGCCTTACATGCCGCGCCGCAATATCTGATGATTCCGGATGTCGCCGTGCTGTCCTTACCGCTCAGCTATAATCAGGAATGGCTGACCTTACTGGCCTTCCTGGGTGGTTTTTCGGCTTCAACCGGGATGTTGCTGGTATCTTCGGTGGCGCTGTCGATCATGCTCAGTAATGACCTGATCATGCCGGCGCTGTGGCGCTCGGGCCTGATTTCGCGTCATGACAAACGGTTGCCACTGGTGCTGAAATTCACCCGCCGCATCTGTATTCTGGCGGTGATGCTGCTCGGCTTCCTGTTCTTCCATTACTTTAATGATATTGACCAGCTTTCGGTCTTCGGTTTACTGGCCTTTAGTGCGGTAGCGCAGTTCTCCCCGGCCCTGATTGGCGGGCTGTACTGGCGCGGCGGCAGTAAACAGGGTGTTTATGCCGGCCTGATTGTCGGTTTTATCATGTGGGCCTATACCCTGCTCTGGCCAACAGTTTTACGCAGTCTGCCAGAGCAGTTCTCAGCGATTACCCAGTACTATTTAACCGTCGGTCCATTTGGCATTAATGGCTTACGTCCGGAAGCGCTGTTAGGTTTTGAATCATTTGCGCCGCTGACACATGGTGTGGTCTGGTCACTTGGTCTGAACCTATTGCTGTATGTCTGGGTATCGCGCATATTCCGCCCGAGTGTGGCTGAACAGATTCAGGCTGAAAGTTTCTTCTACTATGAAACCAAGCCGCTGCCATCGCACACCACCAGCAATGAAGTCAGCTATTCGCATCAGGATGTGGCGCGTTTAAAAGTCGGTGACCTGATTACGCTGGCCAAACGCATTACCGGCGATGAGCCAACCATGCAGGCCTTCCGGCAGTTCAGTGAACAGAATAATGTGGTGCTGAATGAAAACAGCAATGCCAACGGCATGTGGTGGCGTTTTACCGAACAGTACCTGGCCGGCACCATTGGCGCGGCATCGGCGCGAACCCTGCTCACCACGGCGATGGTCAACAATGGTCTGGCACTGGGTCAGGTCGCCAATATTCTTGACCAGGCCTCCCAATGGCAGCGCTTTAACCAGAATCTGATCATGACCATGATCGACCACATGACCCAGGGGGTGAGCGTGGTCGATGAAAACATGTGTCTGGTGGCCTGGAACAATCAATATCTGAAACTGTTTGATTATCCAAAAGATATTGTCTATGTCGGCTGTCCAATTGCCGACCTGATCCGCTATAACGCCGAGCGCGGCGAATGTGGCCCGGGCTCGGTGGAAGAACACGTGCGTAAACGGATTCACTGGATGAAAGTCGGCAGTGCGCATGAGTTTGAACGTATCCGTAAAGATGGCCGCGTGATTCAAATGCGCGGTAATCCGATTGAAGGCGGTGGCTTCGTGACCACCTTTGCCGATATTACCGCCTTCCGTGAAAATGAAGCTGTCCTTGAAGCACGTGTACAAGACCGTACCCAGCAATTGGCCGATGCCCTGGCCGAACAGCAGCTGGCGCGCGAACAGGCCGATAAAGCCAATATGTCCAAGAGCCGCTTTATTGCCGCGGCCAGTCATGACCTATTACAGCCGATGCACGCAGCCCGTCTGTTCAGTACCGCGCTGGAGCAAAGCATCCAGTCAGATGATGACCGTAAAACCTTGCAGCAGCTGGATCGTGCGCTGCATGGGGCTGAAAGCATGCTGTCTGCACTGCTGGATATTGCCCGTTTAGAAGGCGGCACTATTCAGCCAAAACGTCAGCCTTATCCACTGCATGACCTGCTCAGTGATCTGGAACTGCAATTTAAATCCATTGCTGCACAGCGTGGCATCCAGTTTGCCGTGCATGATGCCCAGTTCTGGATTGACACCGATCCGCAATGGATTCGCCGGATTATCCAAAACTTTGTCAGCAATGCACTGCGTTATACCGCCAAAGGCAAAGTCGTGGTCGGGGTATTACGTTCTGCACAGCGTCCGCAGCATATCCGCATCGGGGTCTGGGATACCGGTCCCGGCATTGCCGAAGAACAGCGCATTAAACTGTTCCAGGAATTTGAACGTTGCGGCCATACCTCGCCGTGGGGTGAACAGGGTCTGGGCCTCGGTCTGGCCATTGTGCAGCGTATGACCAGCCTGCTGGATTATCCGGTCTATGTCTATTCCACTCTCGGACAGGGCTCCTGCTTCATGATTGAAGTACCGGTGGTGGATGCACCTAAAGCCGTGGCTGCACCGGTTCAGGCCGTACCGCTGAAAACCAAGGCCTATAAAATTCTGTGTCTGGATAATGATGAAACCATTTTAGAAGGCATGGCGACCTTATTGGGCAAATGGGGCTATCAGGTCTTTAAAGCCACCGAACCGGAACAGGCCCTGGAGATTATCCAGCAGGAAAATATTCAGGTCTGGCTGGTCGATCAGCATTTAAATAACAATAAAGTCGGTCTGGACTTTATTCTGGCCAACCGTCAGGAAAATGTACCAGTGGCATTAATTACCGCCGATTCGGATCCGGAATTACCGCAGCGTCTAAAAGAGCTGAATATCGTGTTGCTGAAAAAACCGCTGAAACCGGCCTCCTTGCGAGCCTGGTTATCCGGTCTGAAAATTTCAGCTTAGGCTGACATATTTTGAAACCTCTTTGCGGCTTCGGTAACAAAGAGGTTTTGTATTTTGGGCCTGAAAATGGCGATTTATTGCAGCCCGCTAGGCAAAACTGCTCAAAACAGGCGCTATCTGCCTGACAGCCATTGGCAGAAAATTCCATTGAATTATTTACTATGGCAAAGGCTACCAAAAATCTCAGTGTACAGCTGTATACCTGGTTACAAAATTTTAATCTTATGATTTTTAAAATTATTTTTTGATTAAAAAATACACATTAGACTTTAGTCGTATATCTGATATGTAGCAATACGCGCATAAAAAAGACATTAAAAAGAAAAGATCAGTGTTTAGTCTGGAGATGAGCCCCTGAACGTCCTGTCCGGAGCTGATCATCATCCAGCCTAGAGGAGTTTTTTGATGAGTCTTTCAAGCGCAGTACAGCAAGGTCATGAGCAGAACCAACAGTTTCACCGTCAGTATGGCGCCAATGCCCTGTTGCCGGCCATCGACTGGAAAACCCTGTTTCAGCACAGCAAATTAGAACATGCGCATATTGAAGCCCTGAATACCATTTATCAAACCGCTGTACCGCTGGCCTTACAGGTCTTTGATGAACTGCATTTTGATGTATTTAGTCCGGCAGCCTATAAACCACAAGGACTGGGCCTGTTTGAAAAACTGTCTGAACAGGAACAGAAACTGCTGCGTTCGCTGGAAACTGAATGTGACTGTCTTGGTGCCACCACCCGTCACCAGATCTGGAGCATGCTGCTGCGCGGTGGTGCGGTCCTGGTATTTAAAGCCTGGCTCGGCAAAGTCAAAACCGATAAAACCGAACTCGATACCAGCCAGTTTGATGAACTGTCCGATTTACTGTTTATCAAAACCCCGCCGCATGAACTGGCACAGCGTTTAGGTGTGGATATTCATTCCCATGAAGATCATATCTTCCTGATGTATGGCAATGATGTCTATTTGGACCGTTTTAACAGTCTGGAAACTGCCGCGCTATTTGTCGATTTAGGCGTCTATGATCCGGCATTTTTAAGCCTGCGCGATGACCGTATTGCCGACTACTTAAAATCTCAGGACTATGTGACTCAGGAACAGATTGATGAATTGCAATGCGCTTTGAATCCGCTGTTCTGTACCGATGCCACACCGAAACAGGATTGTCTGGCTTAAGCCTTAGCCGATCTGCAAAACAAAAAGGACATCATTTGATGTCCTTTTTATATATTTTCAATACTTAGATTTTCTTTTCTTCAATATTTAGCGCATTAATCGCCAATACCGCCTGGGTACGGTTTTGTACGCCCAGTTTACGGAAAATCGCCGTGACATGTGCCTTAATGGTCGCTTCAGAAACATCCAGTTCATAGGCAATCTGTTTATTCAGCAAGCCCTCAGCCACCATCATCAACACACGGAACTGCTGCGGCGTTAAGGACTGAATCCGCTCTGCCAGTGCAGTTTCATCGGCAGCACGCGGGTCAAAATTGACATTGGCCGGCAGGTTTGGCGGTAACCAGATTTCCCCTTCCAGCACCTGACGAATCGCTTCGCCAATATGGCTTGGATGGGCAGATTTTGGAATATAGCCCATGGCACCGTGCGCAATGGCACGCTGGATAATCGACACTTCTTCATGTGCCGACACCACAATAATCGGAATTGAAGGATATTGTGCACGCACATGCACCAGCGCCGAGAAACCCGAAGCGCCTGGCAAATTTAAATCGAGGAGAACAAGATCAGGTTCAGGTCCTTTTTCTAAACGTTCATAGAATTCATTGACTGCAGCAGTTTCATGAATTTGAGCTTGCGGTAAGCTATAGCGTACAGCCTGAATTAAAGCATGACGAAACAGCGGATGATCATCAACGATTAAAATATTCATAAGTGACGTGAGAGATCTTGTGCACAATGGCTCCTATTCTACCCATACAAATGCGGTTAAGGATATGCAAGAGTGAACTATTTTTGGCTTAAACGAGATTTTTTGTCCGATTATTCATATTTTCTTACATTTTCTTAAATCTGAGATAGGAAATCTGATTTTGATATAACATTTATCAGCCTGATTCAGATGCTTATCTGAGTCGCATATAAGTATAAATTTCAATTATTTATTTCATTAAATTTAGTTATTAATTGCTCATTTTAAAGTTATCTGAAAAACAGATAACTTTTCTGTATTTGCTTATTTTACAGGGTAATTCAACTATTGATTAATAACAGACATTCCGAGATCAACCACAATTCAGGTAAGCCTATGTCTGTTTTCAATTCAACCAAACCACTCAATATTGTCGCAGTATCGGGCGGCTTAAATCATCCATCTAAAACCGAAGCTTTGGTACAAGCCATTATTGATGAACTGGGCGAAGCCACCCCGATTCAGGTGCATTTTATTAAATTCAGTGAAATTGCCCCTTTGCTGGGCAGCGCGATTTACCGCAATCAACTGCCACAACGCATTCAGGATGATCTGGCTGCCGTTGAAGCGGCGGATGCGTTAATTGTCGGTACACCGGTATATCGCGCCTCCTTTACCGGTCTATTCAAACATTTCTTTGATTTTGTCGAACAGACTGCGCTGGTAGATGTACCGGTATTACTGGCGGCATCGGGGGGTAGTGACCGCCATGCCTTGGTGCTTGAACATCAACTGCGTCCTTTATTCAGCTTCTTTCAGGCGCAGACTTTGCCTATTGGTGTCTATGCCACAGATCGTGACTTTACCCCGGAATACACCATCCATAGCGAGGCCCTGCGTGACCGGATTACGTTGGCTGTGGCACGCGCCCTGCCCATTCTGGAATGGGCACCGGCCAAAGGCCAGCGCACCGAAGTGGTGAAAAGTAAAACCCAGCAGGCCAACCAGAACCTGGGCATTAATAAACAGATTGAGCAGGATGAAGTACTGCCTTCTGCTGCAGTACCTAGTCTGGATGCAGCAGAATCGCGTCTGCATCAGAACAAGGTCAAACCTCAAGTGGCGTAATCTGCTGACCCGCTGGCATCCTCTTCTTCCGAGTGTAGTCTTGGCCATTGATCCTGCGGATTTAGGCTTGCAGCAGCCTGGGTCCGCAAGCTTGCAGCGAAACATCGCTGCAATGCCGGATCAAATAAACACAACAACAGGCCCCTTATTTTTCCCTCAAGACTCGGCTTGAGGGATTTTTTCATTTTAAGCTCTGACTCACTGAAATGAGAATGAAGCGGTTTAAGTCTTAAGAATAAAAACTGGGATCTGGCACTTTGCCAGTCAGCACCCATTCGCCCAGTTCCTGATATTTATAATCCACCGGATCATGCAGGGTCTGGGTACGCACATTGCGCCAGAAACGATCCAGATTCAGCTGGGCAGTGGTGGCCCGATGCACCAGGCCTGCTGCACACTTTGCACGGCTTTATCCGCCAAAAGCCGGACACTTTCCAGCTGCAAATAAAACTCGGCGCAATGTCGTTGAATAAATGGATCATCCACCGCCTTCTCGACCCGCGATTTTGACCAGGCTTTTTGACCTTGCACGCTCTGAATCGCTGTTTCAAATGCCCCTTCGGCCACACCCAAAAACAGATGCACAAAAATCAGTTGTGCAATTAGCGGCCGCAAACTGGCATAAGGCGTACTTAGCGGTCCGGGATTCAGCAGCAATTCATGTTGATGAACACGCACCTGTTCAAAATGGGTCGTGCCGCTATCGGTCTGCCGCTGTCCCATATTGTGCCAGTCACCCAGAAAATGGACACCACTCCGGGTACTCGGAATCACCGCAATCAAAAGCCTGCCGGTCGCATCATAACCGGAACAGAGCAACAGGTCTGAATCGACCGAACCGGAGCAGAAGCTTTTATCGCCCTGAAACAGATATTCAGAATCTGCAACCGGTGTGACCGTGGTACGCCGATCCAGCGGATTCAGGGCATTGCCCCAAAACAGCTGCTGCTGAACTGTCTGTTGCAACCAGTGCTGATATTGTGCGGGCTGGGCGAACAGCTGCACGGTGGCAATCAGTAAATGATGAAATGCATAGACATGCGCCAAGGAGCTGTCCGCTTGTGCCAAAATCTGGACCGTTTTAAATATAGTCGACCAGGCGGCACCCTGCCCGCCATATTCTGTCGGAATTGATAAACTCAGCAAACCGCTACGGCGAATCAGATCACGCTCTGCTTTGGGATTACCGCCCTGCCGGTCACGTTCAGCAGCGGTCTGGGCAAACTGGCGGGCCAGTTGCCGGGCAATTTCCAGCGGGTCTAAAACAGTGGTCGTAGTCGGGTTCATCTGAAAATCATATCCTTGATCAATCGTAATACTGTGGATGGAGCGGGCTGTTGTGCTCGCATCGTGTCCAGCTATGCTACACGGCTTTCAGCATAAAAATACCGCCTGCGAGAGGCGGTATCTTAATATTTATTTTTAACGGCTGGCTTGCACCGTGGCAATCAGCTGATCTACCACTTGTGGTTCCGCCAGAGTCGAAGTATCGCCCAGACTATCCAGCTCATTGGCGGCAATTTTTCTCAAGATCCGGCGCATGATTTTACCGGAACGGGTTTTCGGTAAGGCCGGTGCCCAATGCAGCGCATCTGGAGTGGCCACCGGTCCCAGAATTTTCCGTACCCAGTTAACCAGTTCGGTACGCAGCTCATCACTTTCTTCCACACCGGCTTGCAGGGTAACAAAGGTACAAATGCCCTGACCTTTAATATCATGCGGTATGCCCACCACCGCGGCTTCGGCCACTGCATCATGTGCCACCAGCGCACTTTCAATTTCAGCCGTGCCCAGACGGTGTCCGGAAATATTCAGGACATCATCGACCCGGCCGGTAATCCAGTAATAGCCATCTTTATCGCGGCGCGCGCCATCTCCGGTAAAGTAACTGCCCGGATAGGTGGCAAAATAGGCTTCAATAAAGCGAGCCGGATCGCCCCAGATGGTGCGCATTTGCCCTGGCCAGGAATCCTTGATAATCAGGTTACCTTCGGCTTCACCTTCCAGCTCATTACCTTCAGCATCGACCAGGGCCGGTTGTACCCCAAACAGCGGACGCGTGGCCGAGCCCGGTTTCAGTGGCGTTGCGCCCGGCAGCGGCGACATCAGAATCCCACCGGTTTCGGTTTGCCACCAGGTATCCACAATTGGGCAGCGGCTTTCACCAACCACGGTGTAGTACCAGTTCCAGGCTTCCGGGTTAATCGGTTCACCAACCGAACCAAGCAGACGTAGACTGCTGCGGTCACTTTCCCGTACAAAGCTGTCGCCTTCACGCATCATGGCGCGAATCGCAGTGGGTGCGGTATATAAAATCGTGACGTTGTGTTTATCAATCAAATGCCCGGTGCGCGCCCAGGTCGGATATTGCGGCACCCCTTCAAACATCACTGTGGTGGTGCCATTCGATAATGGCCCGTAAATTACATAGGAGTGCCCGGTCACCCAGCCGACATCGGCGGTACACCAGAACACATCATCCTGTTTAATATCAAACACTTCACGGAAGGTACTGTTGACATAAGTCAGATAACCGCCGGTGGTGTGCAGCACCCCTTTCGGCTTACCGGTCGAGCCGGAAGTATATAAAATAAATAACGGGTCTTCGGCATTCATTGGCTCAGGCGGGCAAATTTCATTGACCGTCATGATTTCCATGTGATACCACAGGTCACGCCCGGCTTTCATTTCAATCGGGTTACCGGTCCGGTGGACCACAATCACGTTTTGCACCGACTCGGTACCGGCCACAGTAAGGGCCTGATCGACATTGGCCTTTAAATAAATCGGCTTGCCGCCGCGCATGGCCGAATCCGCAGTAATCACCAGTTTGGCCTGGCTGTCTTCAATCCGGCTGGCCAGCGAATCTGGAGAGAATCCACCAAACACCACACAATGCACCGCACCAATCCGGGCACAGGCCAGCATGGCAATGGCAGCCTCGGACACCATTGGCATATACAGCACTACGCGGTCGCCTTTGGTGACGCCATTTTTCTTCAGCACATTGGCAAAGCGGCAGGTTTCATCGTACAGCTCACGGTAGGAAATAATTTTATGCCGTGAAGGATGGTCACCTTCCCAAATAATTGCCGGTTTATAAGGATGTTCTTTTAAATGCCGGTCCAGACAGTTGGCACTGACATTGAGCTGGCCATCGGCAAACCATTCAATCTTGAAATTGTCCGGATCAAAATTGGTATTTTTGACCTGGGTAAACGGTTTAATCCAGTCCAGACGCTTGGCCTGCTCGGCCCAGAACTCGTCGGGTTGTTCAATGGATTGCTGATAACGTTCGAAATATTCTGCCTCGTTGGTACGCGCAGTTTTCTTAAATTCTTCGGGTACAGGATAGATCTCATTCATATTATACTTCCTTGATCTTCTCTCATCTCATCACGAGATGTATGCCACATTCTTCATTTTTTATTTCTGCATATCAGCAGTATGACGCTTATTTTTTCTCCACTACAATCATGCTTTGGTCGTAGCGATTGATTTAATTTTAAGCACAGATACACCAGCAGATTCAATGTCTTTGCCGTACTTTTCAGTATAAAAGCAGTAGCTTTATCTATAAAAACAACCCGCTTGCAGTCAAAACCGCAGTGTACTTTGCAAAAATCGGCAGCGCGCTTGCAGAATATTTATTAAAATCCGGCCGGATTTCAGGCAAAATACGATTTTATTGCTGAGGACTGGCAGATTCGTGGCCGAAGAAAAAACCCAACTGGGCGAAGTCACCCAAGAAACTTCCGAGCTGATTCAACAGGCCACGGAAAAAACCACCCAGAAAGTCATTGAACATACCCATAAATACAATGATGCTTATTCTGCTATTGATAAAATCATGGAAGGCTTCTGGGAGCGTGTGCCCTATTTCCTGATCGCGCTTGGCGTGATTCTGATTTTCTGGCTGATTGCCCAGTTATTTAAGTTTTTTGTGAAAAAAACCTTATCCAACCGCAGTTATACCCGGCAGAATCTGGTGCTGGTACTGAACCGGGTTGGCAGTTCGGTGATTATCTTCTTCGGTTTCTTAATTGGTCTGGTGATTGCCATTCCTGGTTTTACCCCAAGCCAGCTGATGAGCGCCCTCGGGATTGGTTCGGTTGCCATTGGCTTTGCCTTTAAGGATATTTTCCAGAACCTGCTTTCCGGCGTACTGATTTTACTGAGCGAGCCCTTTAAAATTGGCGACAGCATTCTGGTGAATGGACTGGAAGGTACGGTCGAAGATATCCAGATTCGCGCGACCTTTTTACGCTCGGCCGATGGTCGCCGCATTGTGATTCCCAATGCCACGGTCTATACCAGCGCCATTACCGTCAATACTGCCTTTCCACGCCGCCGCTGCGAATTTGTGGTCGGTATTGGTTATGAAGATGACATCCAGAAAGCCAAAGATCTGGTGATGTGCATTCTGAAACGTGACCCGACCATTCTGACCCAGCCTGAATTTAGCGTCAATGTCGATGCACTGGCCAATTTCTCGGTCAATTTACGCGTGCAATGGTGGATTAACACCAGTGAAACCAATAGCGCGGCATCTATCAGTAAAATTCAGGAAGAAGTCATTCAAAGCTTTGCCGAACAGGGCATTTCTATTCCTTACCCGGTGCAGGAAGTGAAAGTCTATCGCGGTGATCCATCGGTGGCAGACAGCTCAGAGGCTAAATAAACGTCCCAGCACATACGGAATCACAGTTTCTGTACGGATAATCCGGTTGCCCAGACTTACTGCCTGGCAGCCGTTGTGTATCAAAAGATCGACCTCATAAGGAATAAAACCGCCTTCCGGCCCAATCACGATGCTACAGGGATGCTGAATCGCGGCAGGCATGCGCATCTCTGCATAGGGATGTGCCACATAGGCGGGACAATCGGCGCTGATCAGACCCGGTAAAATATCTTCAACAAAAGGTTTAAAGCGTTTGTACAGTTCAACTTTTGGTGCAATGGTATCGCCGGCCTGCTCCAGCCCCAGTTCAATATAATGCTCCAGCTGCTGTAAAAATGGCGTCTGCCAGTAGCTTTTATCGACCCGAAAGCTATGGATCAGGATAATTTTTTCTACCCCGACTGTGACTGCATCCATAATTAAACGGCGCAGCACTTTCGGCCGTGGTAAAGCCACAATTAACGTCACTGGCAATTTTGCTGGCACGGCTTCTTCTTTTAACGGTTTTAGGCGAACCGTTTTGTCTGTAATTTCGATAATTTCCGTGAGATACCGTTTGCCTTCACGAATCCCAACTTTCAGGGTATCACCAACCTGAATATCCAGATGCTGTTGCAAATGCGCTAACTGCCGCGTTGAACTAATCGACCACAATTCAGATTCAGTTTGGCGAGGATCAAGAAGAACAATATTCATAAGAAAATAACTCAACAAATCCATCACTGGATAGGCAGAAACGTCATCCACAACGGTCCGGGACAGGACTCCTTTTGCCTTATCTAGGTTCAGCGATATCTCTGTAAAAAGATGGTATATGACGAGTTTTGTGGATGACCAATAGTTTTGCTGCTTTTACCAAAACAAAAGTAAAAGAAAGCAGAGTTCCTGACATTAAATCGATAAAGATAAGGCTCAGTTTTAGGCTGATCTCCTAAATCCATGAAAATCAGCTTCTTTACCCATCAGAATATCATCAAAGATATTGATCAATCACCGAAATATGCTTTGCCAGTGAACCCTGATTCTGCTGCATAATCTTTTGTGCTGCGGTATTTAAAGCCAGTGCTTTGGAGGAATCCGATAAGATCTCCAGCATGGTCTGTGCCGCTTGTTCAGCATTCTCTACCACCTCCACCGCTTGAGCGTCGAGAAACTCATCGACAATAGTCTGGAAATTAAAATAATTCTTGCCCAGAATGGTCGGCACATGCAGCGCAATCGGCTCCAGAATATTGTGTCCACCGCCCGGTTCATTTAAAGAACCACCGACATAACAGGCCTGACTCAGACCGTACCAGAGCCACATTTCGCCCATTGAATCGGCCAGATAGACTTGGGTATTCGCTTCAATACTTTGTCCTAAACTGCGGCGTTGGGTACGCAAACCCAAAGCCTGTGCCACGTGAAAGACCTCATCAAAACGTTCCGGATGACGCGGTACCACAATACAGACCAGCGCCGGATCTGCCATCAGGGCTGGTTTTAACGCAGCCAGCACGTCTTTTTCTTCTGGAGCATGGGTGCTGGCCAGTGTGATCACTTTACGGCCTGCCAGCTGCCAGTCCTGCTGCAACATGTTGGCCTGTTCAATAAAGGCCGGCGGCGCACTAATATCAAACTTGATACTACCCACCACCTGAGTCTGTTCAGCAACTGCACCCAGTGCTACAAAGCGGCTATGTGAGGCCTGATCTTGCACCAACAGCTGCGTCAAACCCTGCAACATCGCCCGGGTCAGGCCGGAGACTTTGGCATAGCCTTTGGCCGATTTTTCGGACAGACGCGCATTCAGCAACAGGCACGGCACATGGAAGTTTTGGGCCTGATCAATCAGGTTCGGCCACAGCTCGGTTTCCATTAACAGCAATAATTTCGGCTGATACTTCTGATAAAAATCGGCAATCAGATGTTTCTGGTCGGCTGGCAAATACACTGCCTGAAACAGCGCCTCATGCGGTGCTTTCAGAAAGAGAGATTTAGCGCGTGCCTGTCCGGTTTTGGTGGTGTTGGTGACCAGCACCGGATGACCGGCTTTTAAATAATGCTCAATTAAAGGCTGGGCCGCATTGGTTTCTCCAACCGAAACCACATGAAACCAGATGGCATGTTTGTTTTTGGGGGTCTGAAACGGACCAAAACGCTCAAGCAATTCCTGTTGTAGTTGTTCAGGACTTTCTGCACGCTTGCGAATACGTGACTGATATAAAGGCTTGATCAGTGTCAGTGCCGCGTTGTACCAAAAAGGAGTAGCCAAATGTTGCCCCGAAATTGAGTGAATCGGCAAAATATAACAGAGCCACATCGACATGTTAACCGATGTAGCTCATTTTCAGATTATTCTATTGTGCTTAAAACTTTTACTTCGGCCAAAGTCGGGTAATCAATATAACCCTCAGCCGCCTGACTGCCGATCATATTTTCCAGTTTTAGCTCGTTCAGCGGTGCATCTTGCAACAGACGCTCGTATAGGTCCGGATTGGCAATATAGGCCTTACCAAAAGAGACCGCATCTGCTTTACCTGAGGCTAAAAGTTCAATAGCATCCTCACGGCTCAAGCGCATGTTGGCAATATACGGCACGCCACCTGAACGCTGTTTCATATATTCAGAAATGCTGTCTTCAGCCAGATATTCACGGGTAAAGAAAAACGCGATCTGACGTTTGCCCAGCTGCTCCATAGCATAACCAAATGTTTCACGTGGATCATCATCACCCATGTCATGCTCGTCACCACGTGGTGCCAGATGTACACCAACACGATCTGCGCCCCAGACTTCGATCAAGGCATCCACCACTTCCAGCAGGAAACGGACCCGGTTTTCAACAGAACCACCGTATTCATCTTCACGCTTGTTGGTCTTGGTTTGCAGGAACTGGTCAATCAGATAACCATTGGCGCCATGCAACTCTACTCCATCAAAACCGGCGTCTTTGGCACGAATAGCAGCTTGCTTATATTGCTCGGTAATGGCATGAATTTCTGAGATTTCCAGCGGACGTGGAAGAACATAAGGGCGCTTAGGACGTAACAGGCTGACATGACCGGCCTGTTGTACTGAGCTCGCAGATACCGGTGTTTCACCATTTAACAGCTCTGGATCAGAAACACGTCCCACATGCCATAGTTGGGCAACGATTAAACCACCCTTCTCATGTACAGCATTGGTTACCAGTTTCCAGCCTTCGACCTGTGCATCTGTAAATAGACCAGGTGTATTGCGGTAACCATTGGCTTCTTCAGAAATAACTGTCGCTTCAGAAATGATCAGGCCTGCACTTGCACGTTGGGCATAGTACTCAGCCATCATCGCGGTTGGGACACGCTCATCAGTTGCACGACTACGGGTTAAAGGTGCCATGATGACACGGTTTTTTAATTCAAGCGCACCCAGTTTCAGGGGGGTATTTAATTCAGCCATACTGACTCCGACCTCTAGATATGTTTTAGAGGTGTTGTTGTAGATGTTCGATGTACTGCTGAATCAAAGCTTCGTTGCGGGAGAAATATGACCATTGCCCATGTTTAGTAGCAGTAATTAATCCCGCCTGCTGTAACACGGACAAATGATTGGACATGGTAGACTGCGAAACTTGCCCTAATTTTTCAATCTGGCCCGCACAAACACCACGCTGAAAGCCGCCACATTCTTCGGCAGACAGAAACTGCTCTGGTGTTTTTAACCATTCCAGAATTTGCCGGCGTGTGGGATTTGCCAGTGCTTTAAAGATCAGATCAAAGTCCATAGTCACATCACATAGTCGTGCGCAACAAAGCTGATTGCAGCATTTATCCCAGTATATCGTATTTTTTCGATTTATATATCGAATATTTTAGATATAAGAGTCACAAACTGTATCTGCTTTGCTACGCAGAGAGTTAAAAGGTCTGCTTACAGGCCTTGTTTCAAGCTTGCTTCAATAAATTTATCCAGATCACCATCCAGAACTGCACCTGTATTTGAATTTTCAACACCAGTACGTAAGTCTTTGATACGTGAGTCATCCAGTACATAAGAACGGATCTGGCTGCCCCAGCCGATATCTGACTTGGAATCTTCAAGCGCTTGCGCAGCTTCGTTACGTTTGTTCATCTCCAGTTCATAGAGTTTGGCACGTAACTGTTTCCAGGCATGGTCACGGTTGGCATGTTGTGAACGCTGGTTCTGACAGGCCACCACAATACCGGTTGGAATGTGGGTTAAACGCACGGCAGAGTCAGTTTTGTTAATGTGCTGACCACCAGCACCCGATGCACGATAGGTATCGGTACGGACATCTGACGGATTGATTTCAATTTCAATATTGTCATCTACTTCAGGTGAAACGAACACTGCAGAGAATGACGTATGACGGCGGTTACCCGAGTCAAATGGTGACTTACGCACCAAACGATGGACACCCGATTCAGTCCGCAACCAGCCATAAGCATACTCGCCTTCTACACGAATAGTCGCAGATTTAATCCCGGCCACATCACCGTCTGATTCTTCCATCAGCTCGGCCTTAAAGCCATGACGCTCAATCCAGCGCATATACATACGTAGCAGCATTGAAGCCCAATCCTGTGCTTCGGTACCGCCAGAACCGGCCTGAATTTCCACATAACACGGGTTCGGATCCATTGGATTGTTAAACATCCGGCGGAATTCAAGTTTTGCCAGCTCTTCTTCAGCGGCGCTCAATTCGGCCTGCACATCTTCCAGCATGGCTTCTTCATCGGCTTCCACCGCCAGATCCAGCATCGCCTGTGCATCTTCGAGCTGTGTTGCCAGACCGTCTAATACATTCAGGACGTTCTCAAGCTCGCCTTTTTCTTTGGCCATGGCCTGAGCACGACTTTGGTCATTCCAGATGGCCGGATCTTCCAATTCACGGAGAACTTCTTCTAAACGCTCTTTTTTAAGATCGTAGTCAAAGATACCCCCGTAGTGTTTGACCACGTTCGTTCAAGTCTTTTAGCTGGTTTAGATAAGGATTAATTTCCACGTGAATGCTCTCAAAAAATATCGATAAAACCCGTGTATTGTAGCATAGAGCCTATCAGGAGTAAGAGGCGCCTGCATCCGCTCAGCTAAAATGATGGATATAAATTTAGACGGCCGTGATGAACCGAACCTACAGAACCCAGCAAACTAGAAGAAAGATCAAAAAAAACCACGTTTAAAATTCGGTTTAATTGCCCGTTCTGGGCTTTCGAATTGATAAAAATGAAATTTTTCATCTTTCGCAAAAGGGTTTTACAAAGCCACATCATAACTTATAATACAGCGCAAAAATTATACAAATTGACCTAAATTCACAGAATCTCCATACTTTTAATAAAACATAACATTAATTATTTTCTATTATTTATCAATATCTTAAAATTAATCAATTACACAATATTACAGCTGAAACAATGCGGTAACTTTTGCTGGATTGACCAAAATTTTATTTGGCCTAGACTGAAGTTGTAACAAAAAATTAAACAGTCAACCTGATTTCAGAGGGGTAAGATCCATGAAAAAACTAGCAATTGCTTCAGCACTTTTATCTGTATTCGCAGTCGCAGGTACAGCACATGCATACCAAGCTGAAATTGGTGCTTCTGCAGGATTAATTGATCCAGATCATGGCGGCACAAGTGGTTCTTTTGGTGTAGATGGTACCTATTACTTTAACCCTGTTCAAACGCGTAATGCGCCTTTGGCAGAAGCAGCCTTCCTTGATCGTGCCAGCAACGTAAGTGCGCAATATCAATATGATGAAGTAGGTGATGGTGAAGCGCATCGTTATGGCGTAGGCGCTGAGTACTTTGTACCAAACTCAGATTTCTACTTGAGCGGTAATGTTAATGGTCATGATTTAAAAGACAATGATGACTTCGACAATGACTTGACCACCTATGGTGCAGAAGTGGGTTATTTACCTGCACCAGGCTTATTAATTGCAGCTGGTGTAAAAGGTTGGGACAATGACCATGATGACGGTGTAGACCCTACCTTACGTGCCAAATATGTCACCACTTTAAGCAATGGTAAAGACATTAACCTTGAAGCCGGTGCAGCGTTCGGTGATCTGGACGAATATAACTTAGCAGCAGATTACTACATTGATAAAACCCTAAGTATCGGTGCAGATTATTACAACAATGATCTGAACGACAACAGCGAGTTTGGTATCAATGCCCGTAAATTCTTCACCCCACAAGTCAGCCTTGAAGGTCGTGTCGGTTTCGGTGAAGCAGGTAGCAACGACTACAACCGCTTTGGTGTAGCAGCGAAATACCGCTTCTAATCTGTATAGAAACGCATAAATCGTAAAAAAACCCATCTTCGGATGGGTTTTTTGCACTGATAAGAAGCATTTAGGTAGTTTTTGCACATTGACTGAGCGAATATAAACTGTACAATTTGTTACAACTGTTCATCAAACAGTCATATTTTTATAACAAAGAGAGAACTCTAAATGCTTAAACAACTTGCTCTTGCTACAGCGCTTATTACCAGCCTAGGAACTGCACACGCTTATCAAGCTGAAATCAACGCTGGATATGAAAATACAGATATCGACAACTTAGGTGATGTAGATACATTTTCTATTGGTGGAAAATACTATTTAAATGGGGTTCAAGTTAAAAATTCTCCGCTTGCCGAGGCAGCTTTTTTAGGTAAAGCAAGTAACATTGGTTTAGCGTATGCAAATGCTAGCACTGAAGATGAAGGTGCTGAACTTGAAATTGATACGGTAGGTATCAATGGTGAATTTTTTATTCCGAATTCTCAATTCTATGTTGCAGGTAGCATCAATCGTACAGAAGTTACTGTAGAAACAGAGTTCGGCACAGCATCTGATGACAATACTGGTTATGCTATTGAAGCAGGTTATTTACCTATCAATGGCTTACTTTTAGCTGCTGGCGTTTCAAAAGAAAATATTGATGCTCAACAAGCAGCTAAAAAAGGTTTTATTAATACTCTGAGTACGTCTACTGCCTTAGCTGACGATACTGCTGTGACGCTACGCGCTAAATATGTAACTTTAGTAGGCAACCATTATGCAAACTTCGAAGCTGCAGCTGGTTTCGGTGATGAAACAGCGTATGGTGTAGCTGCTGATCTTTATATTGATCCAACCTTAAGTGTTGGTGTATCAGTGAATGATGCGACTTTAGATGATTTTGATGCTGTATTCTCAGTTCGTGCTCAAAAATTCTTTACTCCAGCAATTGCTGCAGGTGTAAATTACACAACAACTGATGGTGCAGACTCAATCGGTATCAACGGTACATTCCGCTTCTAATCTTTTAGATTAAAAGTAAAAAACCGCTCACTTGAGCGGTTTTGTTATTGTTGTAAATGTAAAATCCGCAGCTGTAAGCTGACATTGCCATTAAATTCATTGCGTTCCAGCTCATAGACCAAATGCACGCTATCCAGCATCGGGTCAAATGCAAATTTATCTTTGGCGCTAAAAGCAATTGCATCTAATACCTGCCCGTTATTTAAAGCCAGACGCAGCTTTAAATGGCTATCCTTTAACCAGCGATAATCCACAATCTGAAATTGCCCCTCAAAAATTGGCGGTGGAAATTTCTGCCCCCACGGCGCCAAGTGCTGCAAGGTATGCACAGTTTCTAGATGAAAATCCTCTACCGGCAATTCACCATCGGTCCATAAGGTGGCCTGAAACAGCTCAGGGTCCATGCTGGCAATCAGCTGTTCAAAAATCTGCCTAAATTCCTGAAAATGAACTTTTTGAATGGTCAGTCCGGCCGCAGCTGCATGTCCACCAAAATGGCTGACCAAATGTGGATACTGCTCGGCTACCTGTTCAATCGCATCACGGATATGAATACCATCAATGGAACGTGCCGACCCTTTAATATGAATACCATCTTCATCAGCCGCAAACACAATACTCGGGCGATGGAACTGTTCTTTCAGCCGACCTGCGACAATACCAATCACCCCTTGATGCCAGTGCGGCTCAAACATGATTAAGGCCGCAGGCAGTTCGCTAGCATCGAGCTGGATTTTTTCCAGTTCCTGCAATGCTTCCTGCTTGATCTGCCCTTCAACCTGACGACGCTCTACATTTAACTGGTTTAACTGTTCAGCGAAGCGATAAGCAGTTTGTGCATCATTGGCCAGCAGACATTCAATACCAATATCCATGGTTTCCATTCGGCCCGCGGCATTAATCCGTGGTCCCAAGACAAAACCTAAATCCTGGGCTTTTAGGCTGGCGGCCTCTCGTCCGGCTATATCGAGCAGCGCCGAAATTCCCGGCCGACACAGATGTTGCTGGATTTTTTTCAGTCCAGCATCGACCAGAATACGGTTGTTATAGTCCAGACTGGCCACATCGGCATAGGTGCCCAAAGCCACCAGATCCAGATATTGGGTCAGGTTGCTGCTGGATTTGCCTTGTTTTTTACGATAACTGGACAGGTTGGCCAAGACATAAAATGCCACCCCAACACCGGCCAGTGCTTTACTTGGAAATTCGCAGCCGAGCTGGTTTGGATTGACTACCGCATCCGCCGCTGGTGTAGCTTTGGTGGTCAGGTGATGGTCGGTAATAATAACCTGCATACCATGCGCTTGCGCCTGTTCCACGCCGGCATGACTGGAAATACCATTATCAACGGTAATTAATAAATCAGGCTGAAAACGGGTAAAGGCCAGATCGGCAATTGCCGGAGTCAGGCCATACCCATATTTAAACCGGTCCGGCACCAGATACTGCACTTTGGCACCCAATTCACGCAAGGCCAGTACCATTAAGGCGGTACTAGTGGCACCATCGGCATCATAATCACCGACAATGACAATCTCTTTGTGCTCGTCAATGGCCTGATCCAGAAGCTGAATGGCCTGATCCAGCCCTTTCATGGTCGGCGCCAGCAAGTGTTTCAGCTTCAGTTCCAGTTCCTGCTCGGATTGCACACCACGTCGCGCCAAAATCTGGGCAATCAACGGCGTCACGCCCTGAAAACTTTCAGGGCGTGTCAGAAAAGGTCGTTGTTTAATCTGTATATTCGACATTTAAGGCATCAATCGTTGCAGTGTCCATGCCCCATCGGTTTTTTCATAACTTAAACGGTCATGTAAACGATTCGGGCGCCCCTGCCAAAATTCATAATAATCCGGTTCCAGACGATAACCGCCCCAGAATTCCGGCTTGCTCAGTACATCCTGCTCACCCACCTGGGCAGCAAGCTGTGCAAAACGCTGTTGCAATGCTTCACGACTGGCAATCACACCACTTTGCGGGGTACTGATATGCGCCGCAATCTGGCTGTCACGTGGACGCTTGTTATAGTACAGATGCGACTCTTCCTCCGGAATTTTACTCACCCGGCCGCTAACCCGAATCTGGCGTTCCAGTTCCGGCCAGTAAAACAGCAATTCCGCATAAGGATTTTCCAGTAAGTCGGTGCCTTTCTGGCTGTCATAGTTGGTATAAAAGTCATAACCAAGTTCGGTTGCACCGCGCAGCAGCACGGTACGCACATGCGGACGACCCTGCGCATTGGCTGTAGCCAGAGACATGGCATAGGGTTCATGCAGCTTGATTTCCAGCGCATGATTAAACCAGTTTAAAAACTGCTGATGCGGATCAGCCAAAGCGGCTGACTCATGCAGCTCACCTTTTTGATAGCTTAAACGTAATTCACTTAAGTCTTTAATTAAATCAGACATCTATACTCCCCTTAGGCAGCAATCGCATGATGACGCACGGCATCGGCCAGCTGGTTGGCCAGTACGGTCACTTCCTGCTGGTCATCCCCTTCGACCATTACACGAATTACCGGTTCAGTGCCTGACTTACGAATCAGGATACGGCCACGACCTTGCAGCTGTGCTTCTGCTTTGCCAAATTCTTCCACTAAAGCAGGCACGGCATACGGGTCAAACATGGCCTCTAAACGCACATTTACCAACACTTGCGGGAACAGTTTAAAATCGGCAACCAGCTCATGCAGGGCTTTACCCTGCTCTACCATGACGGTCAGAACCTGTAATGCGGCAATAATCGCATCACCAGTGGTGCTTTTATCCAGAGTCAGGACATGGCCCGATGGCTCACCGCCGATATTCCAGCCATTTTCCTCAAGCGCCTGCAACACATAGCGGTCACCAACTTTGGCGCGAACAAACTCGACTCCAGCTTTTTCTAACGCCAGTTCCAGTGCCATATTGCTCATGACAGTTCCGGCAATACCTGCCGGTTTGTTTTTGGCCTGCGTCGCCAGAATATAAAGGATATGATCACCGGTGATCTGCTCACCATTTTTGTCGACCATAATTACCCGGTCAGCATCGCCATCAAAGGCAATGCCCAAATCCGCCTGATGTTCTACCACCGCCTGCTGTAACTGTTCCGGATGGGTCGAACCACAATCTTCATTAATATTCAGACCATCTGGGGTGTTATATAGCGGAATGACCTTGGCACCCAGTTCTTTAAATACCGCCGGACCGACGTTATAGGCTGCACCATTGGCACAATCGACCACAATTTTTAAATGGTTCAGATCAAAGTGATAAGGAAAGGTCGATTTACAGAATTCGATATAACGTCCGGCAGAGTCTTTAACGCGGAAGCTTTTACCCAGATTGGCGTTATCTTCAATCTGAATTTCATTTTCGAGTTCTTGATTAATCGCTTCCTGCAGTTCATCGGGCAGTTTTTTGCCTTCGCTGGAGAAGAATTTAATCCCGTTATCAAAATACGGGTTATGCGATGCAGAAATGACAATGCCCAGACTGGCATGTAAGGCACGGGTTAAATGCGCAATCGCGGGGGTCGGTAGCGGCCCCAGTAAATGCACATAAATGCCGGCAGCGTTCAGACCGGCCTGTAACGCCGATTCCAGAATATAACCTGACAGACGGGTATCTTTGCCCAGTACCACAATCGGTTTATTTTTCTTGCTGTATTTTTTTAAAACTTTACCTGCCGCGAAACCTAGTTTCAATGCAAACTCTGGTGTAATTGGAAGCTCCCCAAACTTGCCACGTATACCATCGGTTCCAAAATAACTCATGTCTTACTCACTTCTTATAGGGTTATGGTGATTTTCATCATCCTGTTTCAACACGCTTACTTTACACCAAAATTAAAAAAGCCGTCACATTTATGACGGCTTTTCTATAAGGCGAATTACCAAAAATCAACCAACGCGATAGTTCGGTGCTTCTTTGGTAATGGTCACATCATGCACGTGAGATTCAGACATACCGGCTGCAGTAATCTTCACGAATTTGGCATTCTGACGCAGGTCTTCAATGGTTGAAGAACCGGTATAACCCATTGATGAACGTAAACCACCCATCATCTGATGCACGATATTACCCATTGGGCCTTTGTACGGTACGCGACCTTCAATACCTTCTGGCACCAGTTTTTCAGCACCGGCTTTAGAGTCCTGGAAGTAACGGTCTGCAGAACCGGTTGCACCCGCCATGGCACCCAATGAGCCCATACCACGATAAGCCTTGTAATAACGGCCCTGGAAGAATTCAACTTCGCCCGGTGCTTCTTCAGTACCAGCCAGCAGTGAACCGACCATAATCGTGCTGGCACCTGCGCCAATCGCTTTGGCCATATCGCCAGAGAAACGGATACCACCATCCGCGATCAATGGAATCTGTTCTTTTAATGCATTTGCTACAGAGTCAATCGCCGAGATTTGCGGCATACCAATACCGGCCACAATACGGGTGGTACAGATAGAACCCGGACCAATACCGACTTTCACTGCATCTGCACCGGCATCTAATAACGCAAGCGCAGCATCACCCGTTGCGATGTTACCACCAATGACCTGCACTTGCGGATAGTTCTGTTTTACCCAGCGTACGCGTTCAATTACACCGGCAGAGTGACCGTGTGCAGTATCGACTACAATCACGTCCACACCAGCTTCAACCAGCGCTTCTACACGGCTTGGGGTTTCTACACCGGTACCGACTGCAGCACCTACGCGTAAACGACCGAGGTCATCTTTACAGCTGTTTGGATAAAGTTCGGCTTTACGGAAATCGGTGACCGTAATTAAACCACGCAGTTCGTTGTTCTCACCCACCACCAGTACTTTTTCAATACGGTGCTGTTGCAACAGTGCCTGGATATTTTCTTTTGATTCGCCTTCACGCACCGTCACCAGACGGTCCTGACCGGTCATGATGTTGCTGACCGGCTGCTCCAGATTGGTTTCAAAGCGTGTATCACGACCGGTGACGATGCCCACCACTTTGCCATCTTTCACCACAGGAACACCGCTGATGTTGTTGGCTTGAGTTAAGGCAATCAGTTCACGTACTGTGGTTTCTGGGGTCACAGTGATCGGGTCTTTGACCATACCGGCTTCAAATTTTTTCACACGACGTACTTCAGCCGCCTGCGCTGCGATATCCATGTTTTTATGCAGGATACCAATACCGCCATTTTGCGCCATTGCAATGGCCATACGGGATTCAGTCACCGTATCCATGGCTGCAGACACAAGAGGAATATTCAGATTAATGCCGCGAGTTAAACGTGTCTTTAGAGAGACATCTTTTGGGAGGACAGTTGAGTAGGCAGGGAGTAATAAGACATCATCGAAGGTTAGCGCTTCTTGAACGATGGTCAACATAACAGTCTCACTGGTAATTTCCGTGCGCTATTATAAACAAATCTGGCTATAAATTTCATTTGTTATTGCATAAATAATTATTTATTCCGCACATCCTGACAATTCGGATGAGTTTGCTGATGAAAAAAGCAGGCCGTGGCCTGCTTTTCTACGATAACAGCATCTGGATGCTGAAGTCTTTAACTGACCCGGTCAAAATCCGGGTCCTGGCCATCATTGGCCGCTTCGACCAGCACTAAAGGAATCAGGTTATGCGCACGGCGTGCCTTATTGCACTGCTCATCGGCAATCTGTACCTCTTTGCAACTGGAACTGCGCTGCTCGTACATAGAGCAGCTGACCTGTTGTCCGACCGTTCCCTCCAGCGCGATACAGCGCGGATTGGCCTGATTGGTCCCTTTCATGCATGAATAGAGGGCATTTACCGGTTCAGTATAATGCTCAGGCATGGGAATGCCTTCTGCCCAGTAAAATGAAACTCTAAAATAGGTGCAGCATGCGCCGCAGCTAAGACACGCATCTGAGGAAGCAACTTGAGACAACATTGTTAAAATTCTCGTCATCAAAAAAGAGTTTTTTGGGGAAGAAAATATAAAAAATGTTGTTTTTACACTCAAGTTATTTTTTCAGTTTTTTACGCGATTTTCAGCTTAAGTTGGGCAGGTAAATACCGACTCATCCATCAGGTCGACACCGCATTCCAGCGTTTCAATCCAGTCCAGGAACTGGTTAATCTGCTCCTTGCCTACAAACGCGGTACCATGCTGCGGCACAATCATTTCGACATCCATTTGACGCACCATATTCACCCATAAACGGATGACTTTATTGGCACACATATAACGCTGATGGAAAGCTTTCATTTTTGGAATATGCGCGGCAAAGTTTTCTAACGGCTTGGACGCATCTTCGACCATTGAAGCGCCCATATCACCGGAAAACAGGATTTTAGCCACCGGATCATAAAACTGGAAATTACCGACCGAATGCAGGAAGTGCGCAGGAATGGCGACAATGGATGCCTGTCCCAGTGGAATCACCTGGCCATGATCAGGCAGTTCAATCAGACGCTCCAGCCAGTTGCCTTTCATCCGGTCACTCATAAAGGCCGAGTTCAAGTGTGGCAAGAAACGCGCCCACAGTTTCGAAGCCACCACTTTGGCATCGGTATACACCAGCCAGCGCGGCATTGAGGTAATAATATCCGGGTCCTGATGCGACGCCATCACATAGTCCAGATTGGTCAGGCGGGTATATTTATTCAGTTCCATGGTCAGCGGCACATAAGTCAAATCGCCGCCCGGATCCAGAACCGCGGCACGGTCATTGTCCAGAATCAGAAACTGGTTGGCCTGTACACCCTCACCTTTGACCAGACTGGTGAAACTGATACATTTATGCGTGCCATTATCAAATAATACTTGTGATGTGGTGCGATCGAACGCCATACCTTGTCCCCAAAAAAATCTTATCTTTACATTAAATTTTTAATTCCCTATAAAATAAAGGGTATTCCGCCAACTTACAATCAATATACAATTTAACTTTCAACTATTTTGTAGAAGCACAGGTCAGGTTCAGGCCATAAAAAAGCCCAACCAGGAAGATTGGGCCAAAATCAGTAGCAGCCTTTAAAAGAAATAATATTGCAGCAATGTACTCACCCCAATGATCAGGAAAATCAGCGCGCCAATTTTATGAATCAGGGATACCGGTAATTTCTCTGCCATTTTATTGCCGATAAATACTGCCGGCGCATTGGCAATCATCATCCCCAAGGTGGTGCCAATCATCACCCAGAAAATACTGTCGAAACGCGCGGCCAGGGCTACAGTTGCAATCTGGGTTTTATCACCAATTTCTGCCAGGAAGAACAGAATAAAGGTGGCACCAAACACTCCGTATTTCTGCCATTTGTTGATGCTTTCATTTTCATCATCCAGCTGATCCGGAATCAGCATCCAGATCGCCATTCCAATAAAACCGAGTGCCAGAATCCAGCGCAGAATTTCAGGACTTAAAATGGTGGTAATCCATTGCCCCAAGGCTGCAGACAAACCGTGATTGATCAGGGTGGCGGCCAGAATCGCCAGCAGAATTGGCAGCGGTTTACGGAAGCGGGCCGCCAGTAACAGGGCCAACAGCTGGGTTTTATCGCCCATTTCGGCCAAAGCGACAATTGCAGTTGAGATCAGGAATTCATACATGATGGATTTCTCTGGCTAGCACACATACCAATGACCTATCCCTCCTGCTAGCCAAATCTGCAGAGTGATAAATCAAAGGTCTTGCCAACAAAAGAAAGCTTGAGAAAAGCATTTTGGTTCTTTGCTATGATGACCATGCCCTGTTGAGCAAATATGTTGACCATCACCTTTTTACTTTGCGTAAAAAGCGGCTACTCCCCAATGAAGTGCTGTTATTGTAATCGGCCACAGAAAAAACTCAAGTACCAAACGCAAAAACCCTGCCGAAGCAGGGTTTTCAACTTTGCGTGTTCTCTGTCACAGAGACACACCAAGCGGCGTTTTAGATTAACAAAGTCCGGATATCTTTGAGCAGTTTGGTCAGCTTGTTGGTAAAGCGGGCTGCATCTGCGCCATTAATCACACGGTGATCATAAGACAGCGACAGTGGTAGCATTAAGCGTGGATCAAAGCCTTCGCCATTCCAGACCGGTTGCATGGTGGCTGGAGAAATCCCCAGAATTGCCACTTGCGGCCAGTTCACCAGCGGCGTAAAGGCGGTACCACCAATTGCGCCAAGGCTGGAAATGGTAAAGTTGGCGCCTTGCAGGTCTTTCGGTGACAACTTCTTGTCACGCGCTTTTTGCCCCAACTCGCCCAGTTCAACTGCAATTTGCTTAATTGATTTTTGGTCTGGATTACGCAGTACCGGTACCGTCAGGCCATCTGGTGTTGCCACCGCGATGCCCATATGGATTTCATTACGTAGCAGCACAGACTTGCCATCATCAGACAAATGACCGGCAAACTCGCGCTCTTCTTTCAGCAAGTAGGCCACTGCCTTAATGATAAAGGCCATAATGGTCAGGCTGATGCCCTCTTTCTTGAAGTTGCCTTTCAGCTCATTGCGCCATGCTTCCAGTTCAGTGATGTCTGCTGCATCAAACTGGGTCACTTGCGGAATGTAGTTGTTTAAAGACAGCTGTGGAATGGACACTTGCTGCAAGCGGGTTAAAGCTTTCTCTTCCACACCACCAAACGCATCGAAACTTGGCAGTTTCGGCAAGCCTGATGGTGCTGCTGCCACCGCTGCGGCTGCCGGAGCAGTTTGCGGTGCTGTCAGACGCGACTTCACATAGGCCACCAGGTCTTCTTTCATGACCCGTGCATGTGGACCGGAAGCTTTGACATCGGCCAGGATGACACCCAGTTCACGTGCCAGTTTACGCACTGCAGGACCAGCATATACTTTCGAGTTCGCTGCATTTTGCTCTTTGGTGAGCTTGTCTGCAGTATGCGTGCTCGGTACAGCGCTTGATGCCGGTGCGGCTGGCGCAGCAGGTGCGGCTTTTTGTGCTGGCGCTTCAGCTTTTGCTGCTGCTTGCGGTGCAGGTGCTGCCTGTCCTTCCGCCTCAATGGTCACCAGCGCAATGCCTTCCGACACACTCTGACCCAGCTCGACATGAATCGCCTTGATTACACCGGCGGCGGTACTTGGCACTTCAACCGTGGCCTTGTCCGATTCCACCACAATAATACTTTGATCTTTTTCGACCGTATCACCGACCTGAACCAGAATTTCTGCAACCGCGGCTTTATCAACCCCTAAATCCGGGACCTTCACTTCGACATCACCCGCCGGTGCTGCAGAAGCTGGTGCTGCTGGTTCAGCTTTGGCTTCAGGCGCCGCCTGAGCAGCGGGTTGCTGTTCGGCTTGAGCTTGCGACTGTTCAGCTGCTGGTGCTGCCTCTGCCGTGGCCACGGTCAGAATCACCACACCTTCTTTGACGCTATCGCCAGCCTGAATCTCAATAGAGGCCACCGTACCCGATACCGTACTTGGCACTTCCACCGTGGCTTTGTCCGATTCCACCACCACAATGCTCTGATCGACATCAATCTGATCGCCGACCTGAACCAGAATTTCACCAACCAGCGCTTTTTCTACACCAATATCCGGCACTTTCACTTCAACGGTTACAGCGCTGCCAGCCGCTGCTGTCTGGTTTTGCGAGGCTGCCGCAGGTTGATGGCTGCTCACTTCCGCAATAATGTCCTGATCAGACAATGAGGTCGGGGTATTTTCCGACGTTTTTTGCGGTGCATCGGCCAGTTGTGGTTCAACGGTTTGTGAGGTCCCGTCTTCGGCTTCCAGCTCAATCAGTACTGCGCCTTCTGCGACTTCATCACCCTGATTGACCAGAATGCTTTTCACCACCCCGGCTGAAGTGCTTGGCACTTCAACAGAGGCTTTGTCGGATTCCAGCAACACAATACTGTCATCGACCGCAATGCTATCGCCGACCTTGACCAGAATTTCGGCCACGGTGGCTTTATCTACACCAATATCAGGAGTCGTAATGTGCATGATTAGTTCTCCTCTTTGTAGTCAGCCACAGCGTGCAGCTCAGGCGTAGCCTGTGGTGCCCACGCGACCGGACGGTCGGTATCCAGCTCAAAGCTTGAAATGGCATCTTTGACCAGACGCGCATCAACTTCGCCTTCATCGGCCAGTTTCTTCAAGGTTGCCACCACAATGTGCGCGGCATCGACACCAAAGTAGCTACGCAGGTTGGCACGCGTATCCGAACGGCCATAACCATCTGTACCCAGAGCCACAAACGGACGGCTGTCTGGCAGATAAGCACGGATCTGTTCGCTATAAGCACGCATATGGTCAGTTGCAGACACCACAATACCATCCGTACCACGCAGCTGTTTCGATACCCACGGCTCTTTGGCTTCTTCCGCCAGCGGATGCAGACGGTTGTATTCTTCGCATGCCATACCATCACGTGCCAGTTCGTTGAAGCTGGTCACGCTGTAGACATTGGAGTGAATCTGATATTCCTCACGCAGGATTTTCGCGGCTTTAATCACTTCACGCAGAATTACACCTGAACCAAGAAGCTGAACCGTGGCTTTTTCATCTTCTTCAAGCAGATACATACCACGCTTGATGCCTTCTTCAACGCCCTGCGGCATTTCAGGATGCTCGTAGTTCTCGTTCATAACCGTCAGGTAATAGAACACACGCTCCTGATTGACATACATGCGCTGTAAACCGTCATGGACGATAACCGCCAGTTCATAACCGAAACATGGGTCATAAGAGACACAGTTTGGAATGGTATTGGCCAGAATGTGCGAGTGACCGTCCTGATGCTGTAAACCTTCACCATTCAGAGTGGTACGGCCTGCGGTTGCACCGAGCAAGAAACCTTGCGCCTGTGCATCACCGGCTGCCCAGGCAATGTCGCCAATCCGCTGGAAACCAAACATCGAGTAGTACATGTACATCGGAATCATTGGCAGGTTATTGGTCGAATAACTGGTCGCCAACGCCGCCCAGGCACTCATCGCACCGGCTTCGTTAATCCCTTCTTGCAGCATGTGACCGTCTTTGGCTTCACGGTAATGCATCAATTGTTCCTGGTCTTCCGGGGTATATTTCTGGCCGTGTGCGGCATAAATACCCAGTTGACGGAACATACCTTCCAGACCGAAGGTACGCGCTTCATCTGGAACAATTGGCACCACGCGGTCTTTAATGGCTTTTTCTTTTAACAGTGCAGAGATCAGACGCACCATCACCATGGTGGTCGATTGTTCTTTACCGTTTGAACCTTTTAGCACTGCATCAAACACCGACAGCTCAGGAATCGCGAGAGACTCGCTGTCTTTACGACGTGCCGGCAAGTAGCCGCCCAGTGCTTCACGACGCGCCTTCATATATTTAATTTCAGGCGAGTTTTCACTTGGACGATAGAATGGTACTTCTTCCAGCTGCTCATCGGTAAATGGCAAGTTGAAACGGTTACGTACATATTTCAGTGATTCAAGCTGCATTTTCTTGATTTGGTGAGTTTTGTTCACCGCTTCAATTTCTTCAGACAGACCATAGCCTTTTACGGTTTTGGCCAGAATCACGGTTGGCTGACCTTTGGCTTTGGTCGCTTCGGTATAGGCGGCAAATACCTTGTACGGGTCGTGACCGCCGCGGTTCAGATTATCAATATCTTCATCGCTTAAGTTTTTCACCAGCTCTTCAGCTTCCGGATAACGGCCAAAGAAGTGCGCACGGGTGTAAGCACCACCTTTCACCTGATAACGCTGATAGTCACCATCAACCGCTTCTTCCATCACTGCTTTCAGCGCGCCAGATTTATCTTTATCCAGTAGCGGGTCCCAATGACGGCCCCAGACCACTTTAATTACACGCCAGCCTGCGCCGCGGAACAGTGATTCCAGTTCCTGAATAATTTTACCGTTACCACGTACCGGGCCATCCAGACGCTGCAGGTTACAGTTCACCACCCAGATCAGGTTGTCGAGCCTTTCACGACCGGCCAGCGAGATTGCACCCAGGCTTTCCGGTTCGTCCATCTCGCCATCGCCCAGATAAGCCCAGACTTTACGGTCTTCTTCTTTGATCAGGCCACGGTTCATCAGGTATTTTTGAATATGCGCCTGATAGATTGACATGATCGGACCCAGACCCATGGATACGGTCGGGAACTGCCAGTAGTCTGGCATCAGGTATGGGTGTGGGTAAGATGGCAGACCTTTACCACCCACTTCACGGCGGAAATTATTTAAATGCTCTTCCGTCAGACGGCCTTCAAGGAAAGAACGTGCATAGATACCCGGAGCACAGTGACCTTGATAATAGATCATGTCGCCGCCAAAGTTATCGCTATTGGCACGGAAGAAATGGTTAAAGCCGACATCATAAAGGGTGGCAGAAGAAGCAAAACTGGCCAGGTGACCACCAAGGTCATCGCCCGTTTTGTTGGCACGCAGCACCATTGCCAGTGCATTCCAGCGAATCAGGGCGCGGATACGACGTTCCATATCCTGATCACCCGGCAGTGGTGGTTGCTCTTCAACGGAAATGGTATTTAAATAAGGCGTATTTAGACGCTGAATGGGAACGTGTTTCGCGATTGCCCGTTGATAAAGTTTTTCTAATAAAAATGCAGCACGCTCGGTTCCCATGTGCTGCAAAACTGAATCAAACGCGTCCTGCCACTCTTGAGTTTCCTGCGCGTCGGTATCACCATAATACGCCATAGTCGGTCATTCCTGAATCCTAATTATATGGTTTATATGTACCATATTTCTGCTTTCTACAGGTATGGCCATCGGTGAATACGACTTTAGACTACTATTTCGAGAAAAAATATCTATTGATGTTTTATTACCCAAAATAACAAAAAACCGCCAATAGCGGCGGTTTAATATACAGACAATATTCTTTTGAGTGATAATATAATCGTTATAAGGTCTTAATGCATGACGTGCTCAAAAATTAGGCCTTTTGAGCAAAAGCCGCAAGCTATTAAGGCAGCATTGCCAGGTAAGTTGATGGGTTTTTACGAACGCCGTCTTTTACTACTTCATAATGTAAATGAGGACCGGTACAACGACCTGTACAGCCTACGTTTGCAATATGCTCACCTGCAGCAACACGGTCGCCGACACGTGCAATTAAGCGTGATGCATGAGCGTAACGCGTTAAATAGCCATTGCCATGGTTAATTTCAACATATTGACCATAACCTGTACCCCAACCTGATTTAGTTACGATACCCGGGCCAGTGGCATAAATTGGTGTACCGCTTGGAGCGGCTAGATCTAAACCTGAATGACGTTCAGCACGGCCATTCATGGTACGACCGCCATAGTTTGAGCTTACACGGGCATTTGGTAAAGGATGCGCCACTAACCAGCTATATGGATTAGCGCTATAAGATTTCGCAGAAGACGCTGAACCGTATTTTTTCGCTAAAGATTCGTTGTTTAATTCAACCGTTTTTTCACGCAGTTTGACATTAATTTCAGTTTGCGCCGGAATATTGATGTCTTGTGACTCGCTATAGGTCCCTTGTGCCAGGGTGCGGGTCAATTCTTCAATACGGTCTGTCGATGAATTTTGGCTGTTTAAGTCAACCAGATCAGCAAAAGCCACTGACGCCGCAGAAGCCGCCAAAGAAAACGCTAATAAAATACGTCGCGTATGCATAAAAACCTCATAAAAACTGTTCTTACTCAGAGTTCCTTGGTGATCTCTTCCTTGATCTTCACTGAAAAGAGCGCATAAGATTAAGACATAAACATGAAGGAAATATGTATGTCCGAACCTTGTAACGTCTTTCGCCAAACAAGAAAACACATAAAAACAGGAAACCTAACGTTTCTCTCAACGCAAGTTGCTGCCTGGCAGAAACTTACTCAAATTATTCAACCCTTGTTGCCCCAACCCGAACTTTGGCAGGTTGTTTGTTATCAGCAAGGGATTCTTACCATTACTGGCACCAATCAGGCGATGGTGAGTCAACTGGCCTATTTGCAAAAACAGTATGTTGCTCAGCTATCACAATTGGCAGAACTTCAAGATTTACACAAGATTCAGGTCCGGTTAAAACCGCAGTTGCAAACGCCCCCAAAACAGGAAAAATCTTCAAGAACACTCAGTACAGAAACCCAGGAAATGCTTCGCGGTGCTGCTGACTTTGTGAGCGACCCTAAGCTTAGCCAAGCTTTGTTACGTTTGGCAAGCAATAAAAAGTAACATTGCGCCAATCTAAAAAATACAAAACCGATAAAAACGAGAATTAGTTCACTTTTTTAGATGTTACATTATAACATCACCAAGGAAAGACAATGACTTATGTCACACTCACATACGGAATTGGACATTGATTGATGTCATCAAATGTTACAATTTCATAGCTGCTTGGATCTTTTTGCACATTCCGCAAGAGCTGGTTATTCAGTGCATGACCCGATTTATATCCATCAAATTTCGCAATAATTTGATGACCGAGCAAATACAGGTCGCCCACCGCATCTAATATTTTGTGACGAACAAATTCATCCGAGAAACGCAGGCCCTCTTCATTGACCACACCAGTGTCATCGACCCCAATGGCATTTTCCAGGCTGGCACCCAAGGCCAGATTGTTGGCTTTTAAATAATCCAGATCTTTCATAAAGCCAAAGGTGCGTGCTTCACTGACTTCATAGACAAAGGTTTCGGTAGAAAAATCAATGGTGGCAGACTGATATTCTTTTTTAAAGGCGGGATGATCGAAATCGATGGTGAAATTGAGCTGGAAACCGTCATGCGGGGTGAAGATGGCACGTTTATCATCAATTAGCGCTTCAACCGGTTTTAAAATCTTGATGAATTTTTTTGGCGCATCCTGCTCTTTTAAACCACCCTGCATTAATAAATAGATGAAGGGACCGGCACTGCCGTCCATAATTGGCACTTCAGAGGCGGATACCTCGATAATCAGGTTATCAATTCCCAGACCCGCCAGCGCACTCATAATGTGTTCAATGGTGCCGACTTTGGCATTGTCCTGAACCAGATTCGAGCACATAAAGGCTTCCTGAATCAGCATGGCATCGGCCGGAATATCGACCGGTGGATTCAGGTCAATACGGCGAAACACGATTCCCCCGTCAGCATGGTGCGGCACAAAGTTAATCATGACTTTCTGTCCACTATGCAGACCTATACCACTCGCTTTCACGACACGTTCTAGGGTACGTTGTTTCAACATGCTCTCAATTCATCTGTATATAAAACCGCTATACGTTAGCATATTTAGCCATTGATAAAAAACAAAAAGGTAGCCATTTGGCTACCTTTTACAAGTTCTGGAATAAAAATCTATATCGTAAAAATTATTTACGTTGTTGATTTTTAAGATATTCCTGAATACTCATTGGCGTTGGACGTGAATTATTGCTGCTGCCTGCAGTCGCATTGATGGCTGGCGCTGCCTCTGCCTGACGCTGAATAGCCGGAACATCATCTTCTTCAACTGGCTGTTGAGCGGTTGCCTGTGCAGACTGCACCACTGAAGAACGCTTGACTGGCTCAACCGCATCGGCTGAATTACGGGTCAAACCGGTGGCAATTACGGTCACGCTGATTTCATCACGCGCATCCGGATCAAATACGGTACCGTAGAATACCTGACCTTCATCCAGATCGACAATCTGGTTGACAACATCGGTAATTTCTTCAATTTCACCAAAGGTCACGTCATCACCACCAGTCACGTTAATCAGAATACCTTTGGCATTCATGATGGTCACGTTATCGAGTAATGGACTGCGAATCGCCTGCTCTGCTGCCTGACGGGCACGGTTTTCACCACGCCCCAGACCGACACCCATCATGGCATAGCCACGGGTACTCATGGCCGTTTTCAAATCGGCAAAGTCAAGGTTGATATGACCCGGACGTACCACTAAATCAAAGATACTGCGCACGGCATTTAACAGCACGTCATCTGCCTTTTTATAAGCATCTTTCATGGAAATGTCGCGGAACACTTTTAACAAGCGCTGGTTTGGAATGATGATCAGGGAATCAACATGCTGCTCTAAAGCTTCAATGCCTTTTTCCGCAGATTGCAGACGGCGTTTACCTTCAAAGTTAAACGGTGTGGTTACGACACCGACAGTTAAAATGCCCATTTCTTTGGCAATTTCAGCGACAACAGGTGCAGCACCGGTACCGGTACCACCGCCCATACCGGCAGTCACAAACACCATATCGGTGCCTTCTAACTGCTGGCGAATCAGCTCGCGGCTTTCTTCAGCAGCGGTTTGACCCACTTGCGGATTAGCACCTGCGCCCAGACCACGGGTACTTTGCTCACCCAGCTGGATTTTGCACTGTGCATTCATGCGGTCCAGTGCCTGTTTATCAGTATTGGCACAGACAAATTTCACACCCTGGATATCTGATTCCAGCATATGCTGTACGGCGTTACCGCCTGCACCACCTACACCAAATACAGTGAAACGGGCTTGACCGTTGTTATCGGTTTGATCATCTTCAAAAAATTCAAATGAGGCCATGACCTTTAGCTTTCCTAATTCATAATTGGCAGTCACTTCAGCCCGTATACTGCCTTGATCTTAATAAAAAATTGTTTTTAAGAATGCTGTCCAACGGCTGCCTTGTCAAGTACAAGCGATAATCCGTACAACTTCCTAACAATATTCCCTAAAAAATCAACTAAAAAATTGATTTCAGTTTTTCGTTGAGTCCTGACCAGGCACGACCTACACGCGCCCAGACCGATAAGGTCTCCGGGTCTTCGGTTTCGACAATGGTGTCCTGACTGTAGCTCTGGCTATACATCAGCACGCCCGCTGCGGTTGCATACTGCGAACGGCGCAAGGCAGCCTGATGCGGTTCATCGGCATAAACCTGTACCGGCGGATTGCCCAAATGCGCAGACACACCCAGGGTGCGGCGTACCAGACTGACCATGCCTTCAATCTGACAGGCATCACCAGCCAGCACCACACCATGATATAAGCCATGAATGGCGCCACTGTTTTCCAGTTCTTGACGGATTTGCGCAAAAATTTCTTCATAACGCGCAATAATAATTTCTGACAGTTCAATCCGGCTGATGGTTTGCGGACCATCAATGCCCTGAATCTGAATCATGTGATCAGGTTTGACCACTTTTAAATCGACGCAGCCGTAAAGCAGTTTAATCCGCTCGGCTTCTTCGGTGGTGGTCTGCAATACCGCCGCGATATCACGGGTCACATGCTCACCGCCACGCTGCAAAGTTTGTGACAACGCCAGACGGCCGTCCAGATAAACCGCAATATTGGTGGTACCGGCGCCAATATCAACCAGGCATACGCCATATTCTTTTTCATCTTTGAGTAAACTGGCTTCAGCGGTGGCCAGATGCGACACCACCATTTTTTCTACGCCAATATTGGCCCCTTTTAAGGCACGGTCCAGATTCTGCATGGTGCTAATCGGCAGCATCATCAGCTGATAATGACCGGTCATGCTGTGCGCCGACATACGGATCGGGTTTTGTACCCATTCACCGGAATCATCCAGATCAAAGCCCAACGGCACCGCGCTGACCAGATAATGGTCTGAAGTTAAATGGCTGGCTTTGGCCAGATCTAAGGCACGAACCACTTCACTTGTTGTAATTGTGTGGTCACTATTTTCAATCGGGGTACGCCCCGCAGCATAAAAACTTTTTAATTCTGCACTTGGAATAGAAATCCAGGCTGAATGCACCCGGCATTCCGCCATATCTTCTGCTTCTTGAACGGCATTTTTAATGGCTGTAATGACTTTATCGAGACTTACAATTTTTCCTTTATTCATGCCTCGGTTACGAGCGGTAGCCATACCAATCACTTGGATATTGTCTGGCGCGTGTACCTTACCAATCAAAACTGAAACTTTGTGTGTCCCAATGTCAATCGCAACAACCGAGGGAACAGCTTCACTCATTTATTTACTACCATCACATGTTTGTTTAATTAATGGCTTAATGCCTCTATTTTTAAAGCCAAGTATTATGGCTTTGCTGCTATTGCATTCGCAATGCTTGTGTCATCAATCGTTACAACAAAATGACCATTGGCAATTTTTGGTGCCACCGAGTTTTTCCACTGGATGGCCAGACCATTGCGGTAACGCAGGTCAATTGCAGAAATCCTGGACCATACCGGCTTGAAGTCACTTTGCGCCAGATGACTCAGGCGCTGCAATTTATTCATGGTCTGATCCTGATCCACAATCACCCGCAGGCCAGAATCAAACTGCATAAACCAGGTCATCCGGTCGGTGAGATATAACTCTTTTAAACGCAGATTCACCGGTAAAAACAACTGGTTAATTTCATTATAGCGACGCATCATCATTTTGGACTGATGCATCGGGCCATGTAATAACGGCAGATGCTGATTATTCTTGGGTGTCACTTCCGAAAATACATCACCGCTGTCACTGAGTAAACGTCCGGTACCCCAACGCGCAATCGCATGGCGTGGCATGACCCGTAAACGGATGGCATTCGGCCAGGCGCGTGATACCACCACCCGATCGACCCAAGACAGTTCCAGTGCAGTATCACGAATCTGTTCCAGATCGGAAGTAAAATAGTTATCTGTCACCACCGGCGAAACATGGGTCATGACCTGGCGTAGTTCGGCATTGGAACGGGTGCCGACCACATCCAGTTCGGCCACGCGTGCATCAGTCATGACTTTATATAAACCGTAGATTCCTGCTGCCAATACCACAATCGCCACGCACAGCAATACCCATCCACCCAGGTTCGTCAGCTTTTCTTTACGCGTCGGTGGCTTATCGTGAATCGAGGTAATCGCTGCGCGTTTACGGCGCATGGAAGCAGGAAGTTGAGCCATGGCTTAGTGGGTCGCATCCGTTAAGGTTTGTTCAAGAATTGCCATGCACAAGGCATCAAAACTGTAGCCCACCGCCTGAGCGGCTTTTGGCACCAGTGAGTGACTGGTCATGCCCGGTACAGTGTTCACTTCAAGCAGCCAGAAATTGCCTTGTTCATCCTGCATTGCATCAATACGACCCCAGCCGCTGGCACCTACCGCCTGGAACGCACGCAGGGCCAAGACCTGCAACTGCTGCTCTTCCGACTCGGTTAAGCCACACGGAATGCCATATTGCACATCATTACGGTTGTATTTGGCTTCATAGTCGTAGAACGCCACATCTTTAGGCGGTTCCAGACGAATCACCGGCAAGGCCTGACCATTCAGTAAGACAATCGTGAACTCGCGACCGGTAATCCATTTTTCAGCCATCACCACTGCATCATGCTCGGTGGCTTTGGCAATCGCTTCAGCAAAGTCTTCAATACGTTCGACTTTGCTCATGCCAATACTGGAACCTTCATGTACCGGCTTGATAATCAGCGGTAGACCCAATGCAGCGACAATATCAGCCGGGTTTGAATCTTTGGTGACAATACGATACGGCGCTGTTGGCAGCTCGGAACCTTGCCAGACCTGTTTGGTTTTGACCTTGTCCATGCCAATGGCTGAACCCTGTACGCCAGTACCGGTATACGGCACATTCAGCCATTCCAGTACACCCTGAATCTGGCCATCTTCACCGCCGCGACCGTGCAGGACAATAAAGGCACGATCATAGTTGACCAGTTCGGTCACACTACGATCTTTCGGGTCAAACGCTTCTGCCTGAACGCCTTCGCGCAGCAGCGCATCGAGCACTGCCTGTCCACTATCCAGAGACACCCCACGCTCGGCAGATTTTCCACCAAATAACACGGCAACTTTGCCGAACTTTGAAGCATTTGACACGTTTATATCCTTAAACTTTACACTGAGCGACCAAATTCAAATATCACTTTGGGTGATTATTTTAAATACAATTTATTTTGAGCAAGCTCGATGGAGATTGCTCCTACATTACCCGCACCTTGGGTCAATAACAAATCATTCGGTTGTAACACTTTTTGTACCAGTGTTTCCAGATTGCCTTCAACCGGATCAATCAGGATCGGTTCAACCTGACCACGCAGACGAATACTGCGTGCCAGACTGCGACTGTCGGCACCCACAATGGCTTTTTCACCAGCCGGATACACTTCCAGCAACAGCAGTTGATCGACTTGCGATAACACTTCAACAAAGTCATCAAAACAGTCACGGGTACGGCTAAAACGGTGTGGCTGGAACAACATCACCAGACGGCGGTCCGGATGGCTCTGACGCGCTGCTTTAATGGTGGCTTCCACTTCTTTAGGATGGTGACCATAGTCATCGACCAGTTTGATGCTGCCACCGTCCAGTTCAAATTCACCTTGCACCTGGAAACGGCGACCTACACCACTAAAGCCTTCTAGTGCACGGCAAATCGCACCATCAGAAACACCTTCATCCGTCGCCACACCAATGGCGGCCAAGGCATTCAGTACATTGTGCAGACCTGGCTGATTCACGGTAACACGCAGTGGCTCGCGGTCTTTACGCAATACGGTAAAGTGGGTACGCATACCGTCCTGATCGACATCGACTGCGCGAATATCATTGTCTTCATTAAAGCCGTAGGTTAGCACCGGACGGGCAATGCGCGGCATAATTTCACGGATGTTGGCATCATCACCACAAACCACTGCCAAACCATAGAATGGCAGTTTGTGCAGGAATTCAATAAAGGTATCTTTTAGCTTGTCAAAGCTGCCGCCATAAGTATCCATGTGGTCGGCATCAATATTGGTGACAATCGCTGCCATTGGCTCCAGATGCAGGAAAGATGCATCTGATTCATCGGCTTCAGCCACAATATAACGGCTCGCACCCAGTGCAGCATTAACCCCGGTACGGTTCAGCAAACCACCAATCACGTAAGTCGGGTCCAGATTTTCTTCTGCCAGCATACAGGTAACCAGGCTGGTGGTGGTGGTTTTACCATGTGTTCCGGCCACGGCAATCCCGTGACGATAACGCATCAGCTCACCCAGCATTTCAGCACGGCGCACCACCGGAATACGGCTCTCAATAGCGGCTTTAACTTCCGGGTTTTCCGGATCAATTGCAGTAGAGACTACCAGTACATTGGCGCCCTGAATATTATCTGCGCTATGACCAATAAACACCCGAATGCCATTTTCTTCCAGCTGGGCTGTAGTTTTTGAGGCTTTAATATCTGAACCGGAAACATCATAGCCCTGGTTTTTTAATACCTCGGCAATGCCACACATCCCGGCGCCGCCAATCCCGACAAAGTGGATATGTTTGATACGACGCATTTCAGGCACTTTAATCAGTTCTTTTACTTGATCAGCAGGGATAGATGGAGACATAGTTTACTCGGTTTACAAATCTTGAATTAAAGCAACCACATGTTGGGTTGCATTAGGTTGTGCCTGTTGACGCGCCTTGCTGGCCATTTCAGAGAGCAGTTGGCGGTTCATCAACGGCATTAACAGTTCTTTTAAGCTGTCCGGGGTCATGCTGGCTTGCGGACAGATTTTTGCCGCGCCCGTCTTGGCCAGGAATTGTGCATTGGCCGTCTGATGGTCATCCACAGCGCTTGGCAAGGGCACAAATACCGCAGCCACACCCGCGGTTGCAATTTCCGTAACCGTCAGTGCGCCGGCCCGGCAGATAATCAGATCGGCATCGCTATAGGCCTGTGCCATATCTTCAATAAAGGGTTGCACTTCAACCGTTAAGCTGTCCGGCTTGTTGGCATAACGCGCTCGGGTGCTGTCTGCATGATTTTGCCCACACTGATGATACACATTTAAAGGTACATTCAGCTGTTTTAAGGCTTCAGGGACACGTTCATTCAGTGCCTGCGCGCCCAAAGAGCCGCCAACAATTAAAATACGCAGCGGCAAACCTGCTTTTTCACGTTCCTGATAACGCCAGGATGGGGTTAGAGTCGCGCTAATTTCTTTACGCACCGGGTTGCCAGTGGTGACAATTTTAGTGCTGGCCGGAAACGTATCCGGGAACGCCTGACAAACAGTGTTGGCAATACGCGACAGCTGGGTATTGGTAAAGCCGGCAATTGCATTCTGCTCATGAATAATGACCGGAATACCAAGCAGACGTGCGGCCAGCCCACCCGGTCCTGCCACATAGCCGCCAAAGCCGGCGACAGCCTCTACTTTGTGTTTTTTCATTAACTGCATGGCGCTTAAGGTGGCTTTTAGAATTTTAAAAGGCGCCATTAGTTTGCGTGCCAGCCCGTTACCGCGCACGCCTTGAATATCAATCTGATAAATCGGAATATTCTGGTTTTGTAATAAACGGTTTTCCATGCCTGTAGGCGTTGCTAACCAGGACACATGGATTCCCTGCTGCTGGAGTTCTTTTGCCACGGCTAGGGCTGGGAAAACATGGCCACCAGTGCCTGCGGCCATCATCATCACATGTTTAGGCTTGGTTTGCGCTGCATCAGTCACGGTCTAATTCTTCAATCCAAATATGGCTAATGAAAGTTCTTTATAAGCGCTCAATTGTAATCACAATCGTATGAGCTTGAAAGTTTATTTACTTTTTTTCACCAAGCAGCTCATTGTTTTTTTCAACAGTTTTGAAAGTTTAAACTAGTTTTATTATTAATTCACCGAAATTGTTAAGTTTCCTGCATTTTCCACTGAATTATGTCGACTGGTTTTGGTTTACAAAATCGCTATGATTTTCTTGCTCAACGCAGTTTTTCAAGCTCAAATCTCGCTTAAAAATACAAAAAGAGCCACCCAAAGTGACTCTTTTCAAGAACTGCTTAACGACCAGCTTCCAGTACATCAAACAGGCTATCGGCAATTGAGGTGCCGAACTGGGCATCAATTTCACGGATACAGGTTGGACTGGTCACGTTAATTTCAGTGACATAGTTGCCAATCACATCCAGACCGACAAACACCAGACCTTTTTCACGTAAAAATGGCCCGACTTTGGCAGCAATTGCCTTGTCATTGTCGGTCAATGGACGTGCTTCACCCAGACCACCAGCGGCCAAATTACCACGCACTTCGCCATTTTGTGGAATACGTGCCAGACAATACGGAATTGGTTCGCCATTGACCATTAAAATGCGTTTATCCCCTTCTACAATTTCCGGAATATAACGCTGCGCCATAATTGGCTGGGTGCCGTTATTGGTCAGAATTTCAATGGTAGAGCCAATATTCACACCATCCTGATACAGACGGAAAATACCCATACCGCCCATCCCATCGAGCGGTTTAACAATTACATCGCCATGTTGCTGAATAAATTCACGAATTAGGCTTTGTTGTGAAGTGACCAATGTCGGAACTTGTAGTTCTGGGAATTGGGTCGCAAACAGTTTTTCATTACAGTCACGCAAGCTTTGCGGTTTGTTGATAATCCATGCGCCTTCACGTTCAGCTTGCTCTAAAATATACGTGGTATAAACGAAATTCATGTCAAAAGGCGGGTCTTTACGCATCAGCACCACATCATAGGCTGCGATGGATTCTTTTTGTTTTTCGCCCAGCTCATAATAATGGTTGTAATCTTCAAAGACTTTTAACGGGCTGATTAGACCGAAAGCCTTACCCTGATCAATATATAAATCTTGTTGTAGTGCATAACCGAGTTCATGACCCCGACGTGCCGCGGCCCACAGCATGGCCATGGTGGAATCTTTTTTCAGGTTCACCGTTTCAATCGGGTCCATCACCACAAGTACGCGCATAATGACTGCTCTTTTAAAATTGCTATGATGTGGAGTATAACGGAGATTCGCTGCCTGTTTTTCTGAATTTGAGTAAAGCTTTGCAGCACTGTATTTGCTGATTTCAGGAAGCTGCCCATGCAACAGCCAATTGTGGGATATCATTTAGATGAAGAAAATCATTGGGTCGCAGAGCTGGCCTGTGGTCATGGCCAGCACGTGCGGCATAATCCGCCATGGCAGAACCGGCCCTGGGTGATGACGGAGCAAGGACGCAAAGAAAAATTAGGGGTGATGCTAGAGTGTAAGAAGTGTGAGGAGGGATTGGAGTAGGTTTCGTGTAAGATATTAAATCAAAAAATAATCCCCTAAAAATAGGGGATATTGCTAATAATGGAATTGACATTGAATAATAGAGATTCGTTCATCTGTCACTTCATAAACCAATCTATGCTTTTCATCAATTCTACGGCTCCAAAATCCTGAAAGATTCGCTTTTAAAGATTCTGGTTTTCCTGTGCCTTCAAAAGGTGTCCTTTGACATTCTTTGATTAAAGTATTGATACGCTTAATTATCTTTTTATCCTGTGTTTGCCAATAGATATATTTATCCCAGACATTATCAGTCCATTCGACGTTACGATTCGTCATCCTCAATCAACTCTCTTTGTTTGGTTTTTCCCTGCACGTAAGTGAGCAATTGATTCATTTAAGCGACTGGCATTATTTGGAGATGAAAGCAGATATAACGTTTCCATTAGGCTATCGTAATGATTTTGCCCCATTACTACAGTATGATCACCTTCTTTTCTTGTAATAAGAGCAACGTCTACATCATCAAGACTTTATCTAAAACAGATTTTAAATTGTTACGTGCATCCACATATGTAAATACATTGTATATATCTATCCCTCATAGGGTAAGCTGCGTCAAAACGCTGCTAGCTAGACTACCTCAGCGGTAGGGATTGAAACTTTACAATATAAATGCACAGAATTCTGTACATATTGTCAATTTCGTATAACAGTTTATTTTAAATAGCTCCAAAATTAGTGGATATTTCTTGAAAATTCAAAGCTGTTTCTTGGGTATTGGGAACATGCCCAAACACATACTCATTCTTCGCCTGAAAAAAGAAATCAAACCTTTTACTCATCAGTGGGTCTTGTTTGCTCTGCATTTGATACATCGGTGCAAGGTGGTTGAGATAGTAATTAATCCATTCAGCTTTATCGGTAAAGGTGCTGTAATCTTTTAGATCAGCATAGAGGTTTTGTAAGTCATTAGATATGGCTTCAATATTAGGATGAAACAACCAAACTCTAATATCCATAGGGGAAATCACGGTGACTTCATACGGTTGTGAGGGTTCAAAGCGTTGTATTGTATAGAGCTGTGCGCCATATTCGCTATAACTGGAACAAAGTAGTTTAGTATTTTCAATCTGAAAATAGTCAGTTCCTACTTCGAATTCTCTTATTTGTCTAGAAATATCGAGGCATTGAGGAAGTTTGTTGATGTCTGAGTGAGCTAATGTCTTAAATAGTTCAATAGATCGGCTAATGACATAACTTTCACCTGTACCCGTGATAATACCTTTGTCCCATGAGTAGATTTTTTGACTTTTTTTAGTATTAAATTGAATTTCACCAGATTCTTTTAAAACAATTTTTTTATTGTCTGTGGTGACAATGATGCTATCATTTAATTGTATGGCTACAATGAAAGTCATGTTTACACCCAAGGTTTTGAAATGTTTATATTTTCCAATTTTAATTGAATTTTTACAATTGATAAAGAATAGGTAAACCTATGGCTGGTGGTTCTCAGATTATCATTAATAAAGATGGTATTAAAATTATAACTCCTGCAAAGTTTGAAGCCAAAGCAGGACAACATCTTTTTAAAAATGGAACAAAAGTTGACATTGCTAGAACAGTTTTGCCTGATATAAGAATTAAAACAGAACATCGAAATTTTCAGGCAATTAATTCCGAAAATAATGAAATTTTAATAAATATTCCTTATTCAATTTTGAATAAAAGAACAGGCATTAAGACCTATGGGTTTACAGATAATGAAGGAATGACACATACAATTAAGTCTCCTGAAACTGATGAATTAGAAGTAAAATGGTTTGATCAAGAAGAGAGTTAATGTGACGACAACAACAAGTAATACAACAAAAAGTTCAAACTCACCAACTCAACAAGTTTCTTTAAAACCTGAGGCTGAATTACATCTGTTGGTAGGAAGTGCTTATGGTACAGGAGAAAAGGAATCTCCTTATGGACATACTGCTGTATATATTAAAGTACAAGGGAAAGAGTATATTTACGATTTTGGTCGTTATGGTCGCATTAAACCTGAGACTTTTGGTCCTTTTACTCTATCTGGAGCTAGTAGTCCTCGTGGCGAAGGTATCTTAAAAGTTTGGAGTAGTTTTTCAGCATATATTGAGGAAGAAAATAGGCAAGGGGCGAATAGCGGACGTTCTAGAACAACTTATGCCTATGGCTATAAAATTTTTGATAGTCAGGCTAATTTAGTTATTAATTATTATAATAATTTAATTAAATCATCTTTATCTGTCCAAAATACTACACATTATAAACGATATAAGCTTAATCAAGATTACTTTGCTTTAGGACCTAACTGTACTACCCAAAGTTTAGATGCAACAAAAAAGGCCATACCAAGTATGGCTAAATCAGGTCATAGATTTGTTAACTCTGATAAAGTCTTACCTACTACGGCTAAACTTGCTTTTAAGGCTAGTAAATATGAAATGCCTAACTATTTATTTTTACCAGATAATTTGAATGATTACTTAAAAGAGTCTCCAGATGTAAAAGTTAACATAAAAAACACTTATCGTATTAATAGGTAGTTGAAATGAAAAGAAAATTAATAATCATAATATTATCTTTACTTTTTCTCATTCAACTTTTATTGAATATATATCTATGGCGAGGAACAGAAGTGCCAAAAATTCATATATTAGAAAGACCTTTAAAGATTTATTCATTTGAAGGTAAATATTCCCAGAACTCTACATTACCAGAATATTCGATTCTTCCAGAGGGAACAGTACTATATGATGATAGTGACTCTTTAAATCAAAGAGTAAAAGTTTACTTCAATTTACAGGGGGTTGATTTTAATTTTGAAGAACAAGATCCTGAAATTTTAAAGCAACCTAGTGAGCTTTCAGCCATAAGATCTAAAGACTTATTAAACATGGCTAAAAGTGTAGCTTTAATCCAGAAAGATATATATTTGATTATTAAAAATGATGAGACTATAAATGATTCTGTACGTTCGGCACTTTTTAAAAAGTATAAGATAGATCCATCAGAGTATGAAATTGATTAAAAATTTTTACAATTAAAATAATACATCTTATGCAAATTCAAAAAGCGAGGATATAAATTCTCGCTTTTTTTCAAAATGAATAAATAAACTTCACCAATAGATCTCTTGCGAAAGTTAATTCAAGAGCATCCAATTCACCATTCCAACAATTAAATTCATTCTTAGACCAAATCGTTTCCGTCTATTTCTATAGCGTTCTGTTAATATCCGAAAATATTTAAGTTTGCCGTTGATAGGGCGACTTGCGCGTGATTTTCCAAATGCCTTTGTGCACTGGAAAATGGGATGTTTACCATCGGTTGGATAATGGGAGCCGGATGAGCTGAGAGGTTCACGTCCGGTTCTGCGAGGGGCTAAGGGTGAGATTCCCTTGGTCTACTCACCCTTATATCCGCACTCATGAAGGGTGGCTATATCTCGCAGTTGTGATTGACCTGTTTTCACGTCTTGTTGTTGGCTGGTCTATGAAATTCAGAATCACGGCAGATCTGGTTTTAGATGCGTTATTGATGGCTTTGTGGCGAAGAAACCCAAAGAACAAAGTCCTAATCCATTCTGACCAAGGCAGCCAATACACCAGTCATGAATGGCAGACATTTCTCAAACATCATAATCTTGAAAGTAGTATGAGTCGTCGACTTGCGCAGTACACTGCTCATGCCATGACAATGCTGTTGCAAAAAGCTTCTTCCAGCTATTAAAGCGGGAACGAATTAAAAAGAAAATCTATGCGACCAGGACTGAAGCAAGGTCGGATATCTTTGAATATATTGAGATGTTCTACAATTCAAAACGCAGACATGGTTCCAATGGTCAGCGTTCTCCATTAGATTATGAAAAGGCCCATCAAAAGATGATTATGTGTGTCTAGAATTTTGGTGGCTATTCATATCATTCTGATTCATAAGCTCTATCTAAATCCAAAAGCAAATAGGTTTTAAACGGTTCCGTCGTATTAAGAAGTTTAAGTCTATCTCAAATTAGCATAATACGCCTTATACGAAATCATATTTTTATTTTATATAAATCATATAGTTATTATATAAAAAAAGCTCAACTCAGCTGAGTTGAGCTTTTTATAGATTGATCACATTCCACGCTGAGTTAGATCAACATTCCAACGATCATTCAATAAAACTGACAAGCACTTAGATCCCATACTTCACACGATAGGCTTCCATCTTCACCAAAGCCTCTTTTTCACCTTTGGCATCTAGATAATTCATCAAATCTTTCATGGTAATTAAGGCATGTACCGGAATTTCTAGCTCTTTTTGAACTTCCTGAATCGCAGACAAATCACCCTGCCCTTTTTCCTGACGATCTAGTGCGACCAGTACACCGGCAATTGTGGCACCCGCATTTTTTAAAATAGTCACCACTTCACGAATTGCTGTACCTGCAGTAATCACATCGTCAATAATCCAGACTTTTTTACCTTCAACCGATGCACCAACCAATACGCCACCTTCACCATGATCTTTGGCTTCTTTGCGGTTAAAGCCCCAAGGCACACTCACGCCATGATTTTGCGATAAAGCCACCGCCGTTGCCGCCACAAATGGAATGCCTTTATAGGCTGGGCCAAAAATCACATCAACATTTTCACATTCTGTTAACTTGGCTGCATAGCCTGAAGCCAGTAATGACAAGGCTTCGCCATCATTTAATAAACCGGCATTAAAAAAATAAGGACTCACGCGACCCGATTTTAAAGTAAACTCACCAAATTTAAGCACACCACGTGATAATGCGAGTTCGATAAAAGCTTGAGGGTTAAATGTCGCTTGCGTTGACATGAGGTGCTCCAAAATTCATAAATTGAGGTAAGACCTGCGCATGATACCAAAGAGTAGCTATCCGAGTGATCAAAAAATTCTTCGTGTGGTTTCAATTAACGTCAATGGCCTGCGTTCTTCGGTCAGTAAAGGCCTGCTGGAGTGGATGGAAAAATCAGAGGCTGATGTCATCTGCATTCAGGAAAGCCGTCTAACCCATGTGCAGTGGACTGATAAATTCAAACCAGAAGGCTGGTATACCCACCTGTTCGCAGCTGAACGTCCGGGCTATGCCGGCACCGCCATTTACAGCCGCCTGCCATTTGTATCTATTCAGGATGGTTTAGGCTTTGAACTGGCCGATTCCCAAGGCCGTTTTGTCACAGCAGAATTTGATTTGGGTCTGGGTTATCCGGTGCATATCTGCTCGCTGTATCTACCATCGGGTTCATCAGGTGAAGAAGCACAAGCCCGTAAAGACCACTTTCTGGAAGAATATACAAAAATCCTGAAACAATGGCGCGATGAAAATAAATCGATCATCGTCTGCGGCGACTACAATATCGTGCATAAACGTATTGATATTAAAAACTGGTCAGGCAACCAGAAATCTTCCGGCTGTTTACCGCATGAACGTGCCTGGCTCGATCATATCTATGATGATCTGGGCTATGTCGACACCTTCCGTGAAGTGCGCAAAGAAGCCGAACTGTATTCCTGGTGGTCGAACCGTGGCCAAGCGCGTGCCAAGAACGTTGGCTGGCGGATTGACTATCATGCCTGCTCACCGGACTGGAAAGCACGTACCGTCAATGCCTGGGTCTACAAAGAGGAATGGTATAGCGACCACGCCCCGGTGATTATTGATTATAAACTCAACTAAAAACCTTCCTATTGAGTGAACAATTGTTCACTCAATAGAGGTTTATTTCCGACATATTTTGTCGTCATTCAGACCTTTATCTGCTTTTTAAATCGGCGCATTATTGCAGCACGGCAAAGGGACAGTGTCAGGATGACAGCAAAGGGACAGGAAGCCGTAGGATGCAAATAAACAAAGCCATGATGGTCTTTGTTTCAAGGATGTGACATCGGACGTTGTAGTGAGACCCGCATAATCAGGATGATTAAATGCGGGTTTTCTACATCTGGGCTTTTATTTTTTATATTGGCTCTTTGCTTTTCGTTTTTTTCTTAGTACGAATAATTCTTCTCAAGTGTTGTCTTGTTTTTCTGCCACTATTATGGCGCGGTAGCGTTGCATTTTAATGACGGTTTAATTTCAGAACCATGAACTCAATATTTATACCCGCTATAGTGCAAAACCAATTTTTTGGTTAATCTCTTGAGCATTGTGTTTCTTGCTGGAATCCGCTTTATGCTTAAAATTTATGGTATTAAAAACTGCAACTCCATGAAAAAAGCCTTTGATCTGCTCAATGAACTGGGCCTGGCTTATGAATTTCATGATTATAAAAAACAGGGGATTGATGCAGAAACGCTAAAACACTGGCTGGATGCTGAAGGTCAGGACAAAATTCTGAATAAAAAAGGCACCACCTGGCGCAAACTGTCGGAAGCGGAACAGGCACAAGCCCTGTCCAGCGAAGCAGATTTAATTGAAGCCTTACGCACTCACAACAGCCTGATCAAACGTCCTGTGCTGGCCACCGCAGACGGCTTTATTGTTGGTTTTGATGAAACCGCCTATCGCGCCTTAAACGGATAAATTCTTTTTATCTACCTTTTACTTATCCGTTAAAAATCAAAAAGCCTGATGCATCTGCATCAGGCTTTCTGGTTTAATCCGTTTCTATTGGCTGGCTTATTTCACACGAACCCAGGTCTGGTTACGACCCAGCGCTGCTACGCCAATATAGCCACGCAATTGTAATTTCTGCCCGCCATCAGCCAGTTGACCTTTTAACTTGTAGGTTTTACCTGATTGCGGATCCAGAATTGAACCGCTGTCATAGTTGGTACCACCCGAATTCTTTAAACCACGTACAATGGTTAAACCTTTCAAGGATTTGTTTTTGTAAGGTCCTTCACATTTTGTACAGGCATTTTCTTCACCCGGCGTTAAAATGGACTGAATTGTTGCAGTTAACGTGCCATTTTTCTGCTCGGTAAATTTGACGGTTGCTTTTGCTTGCTTGGTTTTGTCATCAATTGTTTTCCAGACAGTACCATTTAGCGGATCAGCAGCATTCGCCAAAGCTGTTAAACCCATTAATCCTAATGCCAGTGCAATTTTTTTCATTTTTTTTGATTCCCTAGTCTAGTGTTAGACAGCCTTAGTATTAAAAAGTCACTACAAATTTGCAATTTTTGAATGTGACCATTTAGTGTAACCTTGTAAATTGTGTTGGTAAATACGCAAGCACAGGCCAAAATCAAGAACAAGATGGAAGAACAATGAAGATCAACCCGTTATTGAAACAAATTTTCACAGAAGGCTTTTTAAAAACCACCATCCGCCTGCCAAGCCAATATAATTTACCGCATAATCCGCTGCGTTTCGCCCTCGAACAGATGTGCCGGCTGTTTCCGACCAATAAAACTGTCGAAGTCCGCGCTTTACGTCTGGCTGGCCTGAAAGCCGAAGAAATCAAGCCGCAAGATGAAGCCACCCAGCTGATTTTCTATATTCACGGTGGCGCCTTTTATTTAGGGTCTTTAAATACCCATCGCCCATTTCTGACTGAACTGGCCGCCCGCACCCAGATGCAGGTGATTCATATCGATTATCCGCTGGCGCCTGAAAATCCATTCCCGGAAGCCTTAGAAGCAATTTTTGATGTCTATCAGACCCTGCTGGATCAGGGCGTACAGGCCAAAGATATTTTGCTGGCAGGAGATTCCTGCGGCGCCAATCTGGCGCTGGCCTTAGCCTTAAAAATCCGTGATGAACAGTTACCGCAAGTCAGTGGCCTCATGCTGCTTTCGCCATTTTTGGATTTGACCCTAACCAGTGAATCGATTCGTTATAACCGCAAACACGATGCCTTATTGTCGATTGAAACCCTGGAAACCGGGATTCAATACTATGTGCCACCGTCAGTCAATCGTGGTGATCCGCGTGTTTCGCCGCTATTTGATGATTTAACTGATTTACCGCCGACCTTGGTGCAGGTGGGTTCTAAAGAACTGCTGCTAGATGATGCGCAGCGTTTTCGTGACAAGGCCGAGCAGGCCGGGGTGAAGGTCAGTTTTAAACTGTATACCGGCATGTGGCATAACTTTATTATGTTCTCACCGTGGTTTGATGAAGCCAAAATGGCGCTGGCCGATTTAGCCGAATTTGCCCATCAGCAAGACCAAGATTAAAACGCCATAAAAAAGGTCAGTAGAAACTGACCTTTTTTGTGATTAATGCAGCACCGTAAAGCTTAGATTTTGGCAATCTGGTCTAACGCCGTAGTAATCGCCTGATCTTTAATATCGCTCATGCTAACCCCTTCAGCACGTACCACTTCAATATCACTGACACCGGTAAAGTTAAACACGGTTTTCAGGAACGCTTCCTGGAAATCAACCGGGCTTTGTTCGCCATAGACACCACCGCGACTGCTGGCGATATACACTTTCTTGTCACCTGCCAGACCGACCGGGCCATTTTCAGTGTATTTAAAGGTACGACCTGCCACGCTAATCCGGTCAATCCAGGCTTTTAAAGTCGATGGCAGACCGAAGTTATACATGGCTGCGCCCACCACCACCACATCAGCATCTAGATATTGTTGCAGAATCTGTTCGCCTAAAGCGCTTTGCTCGGCATTTTGTCCCATTAAAATTTCAGCAGTTAAATGCGGAATGGTCTGTTCAGCCAGATCCAGATAGTCAACTTGGGCCGCTGTATTTTTCGCCTGAAGCTGGTTCACAATAGCTTTAGACAACTGACGTGATACAGAAGCGTCGCCTAAAATACTCGAGTCGATATGCAAAATTTTCATGGGAGAGAATCCTAAACTGTGATTTTTTCAATAGCGCCATTTTACTGCAGTTTAAAATAGAAATAAGTGATTTAAACAACACACACTGTTGCACCCATGCAACGATATTTTTTCCGAAAAGCACAAAAAATAGCCATCACCAATTCTCTAAAGTCATGATATGTTAGGTTTTATTAAAATAATTGTATAAAAATGAGACTTTAGACGCTCATTTTTGGGGGTCGTGATTCACGCATGAAAAGTCGCATTGCGCACAGTGCTGTGCCCACATTTAAATACAAAGTCACCCGTTATTTACTCGAAAAAGAAGTGGTGATGAACTGGTGCACCTTAAACAAATGTATTCTGATGCTGTTTCTGGGCAGCCTGATGCACGTGATCTGGGCCATCTGGAAAAGTGTGGTATTGCTCACCCCGGAACTGTGGCGCTGGGTCAATCTGGCCTTATTAAAACAGCAGCTGGTCATTAATTTATTCGGACTGTTCGTGTTTATTGGCATGATTGGCATCTGCCACTACTTTCGCAAACAGGACTGGACCCGGCGCTATATGCCCTATATTGCGGTGGCCACCTTTGTGGTCAGCCTGTGCCGCGATGGCTATCTGGTCGGGGTGCTGAGTCCGGCCACTATGGTGACCTATGTCAGTCTACTCACCGTCGGTCTGGTGCTGTTTGAACGCAGAATTGTCTATTCGGCCTTAATTCCGGCCACACTGTATCTGGTCAGCTGCGGTTATTTAAGCTTTTTCGGCCAGTTAACCTATGCACCTTTATTTTTATTAACCGACTTTCCTTATAAAAACGGCTTCTGGGTGCTGTCGATGCTGTTTTTTTATTGTGCCAATTCTGCTAACCTGCCTGGTGCTGTTTGAAATTCTGCTGAGTCAGTGGCGCTATCGGGAGGCGCTGATTGCACATTTAAGTCAGGTCGATCCGCTCACCAACACCTTTAACCGGCGCAGTATCAACCAGTGTCTGGAACAACTGAACCGCAAACAGGCGCCCAGTTATGCAGTGATTCTGGTCGATCTGGATCATTTTAAACAGATTAATGATGAGCATGGCCATCACAAAGGCGATGAAGCCTTGGTCCAGGTCTGTCATGTGCTGGCCGGCCATATCCGCGAGCAGGATGTGCTGGGCCGTTTTGGTGGCGAAGAATTTATTCTGGTACTGAAACAGGCCACTGCGCACCAGGCCAAACAGGTGGCCGAGCGCTGCCGGCAGGCCATCACCCAGATTGAACTGTATGATGAACATAACCAGCCGATTCACTTTACCGCCAGCTTCGGGATTGCCTTATCGCACCACAATACCCCTTATGAAAAGCTGCTCAGTCAGGCCGATCAGGCCCTGTATCAGGCCAAAGCCTATGGCCGTAATCAGGTGGTGCTGTATCAGCCGCTGGAACCGGCGGCCTCTTAAGACTTAGCTAGAAGATGGTTCGGACTGATAAGGCTCCAGATAATTGACCCAGTCTTGTTCCTGTTTCGCCGCCTGTACCCAGGCCTGCATTGCCGGATGTTGCAGCATGGTCTGCATATAATACTGGCTGTCTTCATTCACGGGCAGCGCATAGCTTTTAAAACGCCACACCACCGGTGCATAAAAGGCATCAGCAATCGAGAAATCACCACAAAGAAAGCCGCCCGGATCCGGACGCTCAGACCAGATCTGACAGACACGGGCTACATCGTCACGTAAATCAGGCTGCTCGGCCCATAACGTTTGTCCGATTTCTGCCAGATCAGCGCGAATATTCATGCCGCAATGGTTACGCAGTGCCTGAAAACCGCTATGCATTTCAGCAGCCAGAGCGCGCGCCCGAGCCCGCTGTGCCCGACCGGCTGGCCACAGCTGGCGCTCCGGAAACTGTTCGGCCAGATATTCACAAATCGCCAGTGAATCCCAGACCATTAGGCCGTCATGTACCAAGACCGGTACCTTGCCATTCGGGTTAATTGCCAGTACGTCCTGTTTAAAATGGCCCGTGCCGCGTTCTTTGGGAAAGGGTAACAGCACTTCACGAAACGGCAGTTCAAAAGCAGTAAGGACCAGCCACGGCCGCATGGACCAGCTGGAGTAATTCTTGTTGGCAATATACAGTTCCATTATGACTCATCCTCCTATTGTTGTTTTTAATATTCACGATCGCTGGGCAGTGCCACCTGGTAAGAAAAGATATACAGCGCCAGAACTTACAAGCCGAGCTTGAATCGGCAAACAGGTACGCGCATCTGTTTTGATCATCACCATCATGATAGCGTGATCCGTTAGCGCCTGTGTCAAGATCTGTAGCAATTCTGCTGCTGATCCAGCTATAAAAAACGGCCTGTGAACAGACCGTCAGCAGAATAAGTTGCAGCTCTTCGGCAGTCAGCGAGAGAGGCTGTGCACTCCCCGCTTTCTACAGCGCCCTAACCAGAGCGCACTTAGAACAGGAAGGCCACACCTAAACCGGCATGATAACTTTTATCAGCGCCATTTAAATCAACACCGACACTGGCATCCAGCTGGGTACGTGCATTTAAGGCATAAATCAGACCAGAACCCAAGGCATATTCTACCTTCTGGCTTTCTGCTTTGCGGTAAATAAACTCAGAGAAGCCGGCCCATTTATCACTGAGCTGATATTGAATCCCCGGCACTGCCTGCAAAGCCCAATTGCTGTCCTGCCACTCATAACGCATGCTAATTGAGGTGGTCAGTAAATCATTATAGGCGTAGGCCACTGCCGAGCTAAGGCTGTAAATATCCTCTTCGGCACTAAAACCATCATTCCCGGTGGCAATCTGCGCTTCGGCCAGCACCGCCATCGACAGTTTTTCATCATTTAAATCAATGGCATGTTTCAGACCAATGCTGACATCCCCCAGACCATCTTCTTCAACCGACTGGCCAGCACTTTTTACCCGGCTCCAGCCCGGACCCTGCCAGCCCAGCTGTAATTCCAGATTATCCGCCAGACCGGTACGCAGTAAGGTATCGGCGTGCAGCTGAGTGATTTCCTGCGTCAGACCATTGTCATCTTTGGTTTTCTGATAGTGCGCATTGGCCAGCGCTTGCTCCCAGGCCAACTGGCCGACCGGCGTAATTCCGGTGCTCATGCCCACACCCGGACGGTCAAATGCAAACTCGGCGGCAAAGACCTGACTGCTGACTGCAGTCGCCACCATCACACCCAATAATTTCAATGCTGACATAGTGTTTATCTCAATTTTAAGCCAATTCTTTGGTCATTTTCGCGCCATGGGCACGGAGCAGTTCTAAGGTTTGCTGTTCTTCAGGCAAGGCTTCAGCCCAGTTAATTTCATCAAAGTCGCAATCAAAGAATAAATCACTGATGGATGACAAAATGGTCAGGCCATCTTCATCTTTACGGTTTGGATCGACTTTTTCTTCAAGCAGACGCTTTACCGCAGGTGCACAGGCGGCACTGGCTGCATCCCATAATGGGCCATAGACTTCTTCCGCATCCCACAAATGCAAATTGACCTTGGCCTGAATTAACGCGTCCAGAATTTCCATATGGACGGCCAAATCCTGCTGTTTTTGTGCTTCATTGTGCGGCTGGCCCGCCTCATAGGCCTCGCAAATGGCTTCCCACCACTGAAACAGGCCATCGGACCAGACTGAAATTACCGGGCCTTTTTCAGGATCAATAAAATTCGGATCAAGCCCCGCGGCCAAAAGTTGTTGCACTTGGGCCTGATCTAGTTCTTCTATGGCTTGCACCAAGCGTTGTTGTTGTGCCGTTAACATGCAGAGAGCTCTCTTCAATCAAATCAATTTCGTTCTATTATGCCCAATTCAGTGAAAATTGTTTAAGCGAAATGTAATCTTGTCGCATGAATTTGCTATAAAAAAAGCCCCAATACTGGGGCTTTTCTGCTTTTCAGCCAATACCTGTCTTATTCGTCGACATCGGTATCTAGGTCAACCCGACCCGGCTGTCCACCACGCGGATGTTCTTTTTTCTCAAAGACATGCTCCAGACTACGTTTTAAACGGTCAATGGCGCCATGAATTGCGGTATCGACATTATGACCACGATGATTGACCACCACAGGCTTCAAGCCGGCCGGGCGTGCTTCAATCATACATTTGATGTCATCATCTCCGCCTTTGTCCCCGTTTTCATCACTTAAATGTACGGAAAAATGGGTAATACGCTCACTATGGCGTTTAAATTCATCACTTAGCTCTGCACGTACGTAACTAATTAATCGTTCGCTACCTTGGATGTTCTTATCTGTACGGATTTCAATATTCATAATCTCATCCTCTCTTTCTTTCGTTTTCTGAATCTTTTTTGTGCAAAACTATTTTATCTTGGCACGTTTGTCGCTTGCTGTTTCCCAGCATATTGAACATCTTCAACCTAATTTGGACGCTACCCTCCACATTGAACGATGAACACTTTTGAGTCTGCAGAACCGTGTCCTTATACTTTGAATATCGGGCCTAACTCAAAAATATGCAAGCAATATTTGATAAAAATTAGCAAAAGGATAACCTGTTGTGACAACTGCTTACTTGCGTGGCCAGGCACTGATTGACTCAATCCGCTCTGCCCCTTATTCACGTGATTTAATTGGCTATCATGGCCAGCCGCCACATCCGCAGTGGCCGAATCAGGCACGTATTGCGGTGCAATTTGTATTGAATTATGAGGAAGGTGGCGAAAATCATATTGAACATGGCGATGCCGGTTCTGAGCAGTTTTTATCTGAAATTGTCGGCGCGGCCAGCTTTCCGGCCAAGCATATGTCGATGGATTCGATGTACGAATATGGCTCGCGGGCCGGTTTCTGGCGCATTCATCAGGAGTTTCAGCGGCGTCAGTTACCGATGACCATTTTTGGGGTCGGTATGGCGCTGGCACGAAATCCGTATGTGGTCGAGGCCATTCAGCAGGCCGACTATGATGTGGTATCGCATGGGCAACGCTGGCTGCATTATCAGAGTATGGATATGGCCACTGAACGCCAGCATATGGATCAGGCGATCAGTGTCTTAGAAACCCTGTTTGGTCATGCACCCATTGGCTGGTATACCGGCCGCGACAGCCCCAATACCCGCCAGTTACTGGCCGAATTCCCGCAAATTCAGTATGACTGTGATTATTATGGCGATGATTTACCGTTCTGGCAGACGCTGACCAATGCCCAAGGCCAGTCACGACCACATTTAATTATTCCCTATACCCTCGACAGCAATGATATGAAGTTTGCCGCTGCAGGCGGCTTTAATAGCGGCGAGCAGTTTTATCAATACCTGAAAGATGCTTTTGATGTGCTCTATGCCGAAGGGGAAACTGCACCCAAAATGCTCTCGATTGGTATGCACTGCCGTCTTTTGGGGCGCCCGGGACGCTTTAAAGCCCTGCAACGCTTTTTGGACTATATTCAGTCGCATCCACAGGTCTGGATTTGCCGCCGCGGTGATATTGCTACGCATTGGTATCGCCATCATGCACCAGAACCCGTCAAATAAAAAACTCGCACTGGACTTGTGCAGCTTTAACCATCTCAGTGAAAAATTGGATTTTCACCGAAATTTGGCACTGATATTGCACTTTTAGCAACAAAATTAAATGTAATGATGAGACCCTTACTGTGCAACTGGATCAATTTAATCAGGCCCCTGAAGCTGAGATTCACCAATTCTTGCAGCAATGTGTACATATTCCGACATGGGCAACTGCTATAACCCAACAACGGCCTTTTGAGAGTATCGAGCAACTTTTAGAATTTGCCCGGCAGCAGGCCAGCCATTGGGACTGGCCTGAGATTCAGGCCGCACTCGCAAACCATCCTCGAATTGGTGAGAAACAGGCGCAGCAGCAACTCACCGCACAGGAGCAGGCATTTTCTGCCCGGGAACAGGCCGCGGTCCAGCTCAATAGCGACACCCAGCAGGCACTTTTACAGGGTAATCTGGCCTATGAAAAAAAATTCGGATTTATTTTCCTGATTAAAGCCTTTGGCTTGAGCAGTGAAGATATTCTGCAAGCCCTGCAGTATCGCCTGCTGAATGATGCCGACACTGAACAGCGCATTGTGCAGCAGCAACTCTCAGACATTGCCTTACTGCGTTTAAGCCAGGAACTTCAGCCATGATCAGCACCCATATTTTAGATACCCATTTGGGTCAACCGGCTACCGGCGTGAAAATCCGGCTGTTTAACCAGCAGCAACAGCTACTGGCCGAAGCCGAAACCAATGCCGATGGTCGGGTCACGGCCGCCGATTTTGCTTTGGCCGACTGTCCGGAAGGCTCATACAGTCTGGAGTTTTATACTGCGGCCTATTTTGAACGAAAAGGCCTGGACAGCTTCTTCCCTAAAGTGGTGATTTATTTCCAGATTAAGGAGGCGACACAGCATTATCATATTCCGTTATTGATCAGTCCTTTTGCCTATTCGACCTATCGCGGCAGCTAAATTTGGTCGGAAAATTGCCAATAAAAAGTTAAATTTGGCTTTATTTTTGCTTAATAACCTGTATCCTTGACACGCTTTTTGGGGAAGACGAAGACACCGTTATGAAACTTACGCAACTTGCTGCACTTTGTGCATTCTCAACCGCTGCTGCCTTCACTCAGGCGAGTCCTATTGTATGGCAAGACTTTAGCTTGACTGGTCTTTATGGTGAAAACTACGAGTTAGGCACTGAAGACCGTACCACCTTAACTGCTGAATATGCAGCTAAACTGAAATATGCAGATGTATTCTTCTTTGTTGACCAGCAATGGGATGGCAACAATGATGATACAACTTACTTCGAATTGGCACCACGTTTAAGCCTAGGCGAAGTGACTGGTCAAAATCTGGCATTTGGTCCGGTGAAAGACGTATTAGTCGCAACAACTTGGGAGCACAACGCAGGGCACGGTACAAACACTGAGTTCAACAACTTCTTATATGGTGTTGGCTTTGCTTTAGATATTCCATATACCCAATATGCGAACATCAACTTCTATCGTGCTGATAACGATATGACAGATGATGATTATCAAATGACCATCACCTATGCTGTACCATTTAAACTGGGCAATGAAGACTTCCTGGTTGATGCTTTCCTGGACTGGTCAACAGCTGAAGATACTCATGCCAGCGAATTAAACTGGACTTCTCAGTACAAATGGAATGTGGGTAAACACATTTCTCCAGAAACACGTTTATACGTGGGTATTGAACACTCAGTATGGAACAACAAATATGGCGTGAAAGGCGCAGACCAAAATGATGTCAGCGCACTGGTAAAATACCACTTCTAAGTCATTTACATGACATAAAAAAGCAGGACTCCGGTCTTGCTTTTTTTATGTCCGCAGCGGCATGATAATGCACTCATTCCTACCCTGATATGCTGCTTATGCGCTTTCATCTTCGTCCTGCCACCGAACACGATCTTGCTGCCATTCAGGCGATTTATAACCCGGAAGTACTGCAGCATGTAAACACCTGGAATGAACAGCCCTTTGATCTGGCACATTTCCAGCACTGGTTCCAGCACTTACAAAAACAGAATTTTCCGCTGCTGGTGGCCGAACATCTGGACACCGGACAAATTGCCGGCTATGCCGATTATTCCACCTTCCGCAGTATCAGCGGTTTTAAACATACGGTTGAACATTCAGTATTTATTGACCGTCAATTCAGCCGGCAGGGTTTAGGCAAACAGTTGATGCAGGCCTTAATCCAGCATGCGCAAGCGCATCAGGTTCATGTGATGGTGGCCGCCATTGACCATGACAATAGCGGTTCAATTGCCTTGCATCAGCAATTAGGTTTTCAGTATTGCGGCTATATGCCCCAAGTTGGAAGAAAATTTGGACAATGGCGTGATCTGGTTCTAATGCAACTCATTCTGGATCCAGCACCAGAGCAGACAGCATCAACACCAGCCGATTGACCTGTGTTGATTAAAGACACCTAGCACAGAAAATTTAATCCAGCGGATTACCGACTATATTGCTGATAATGCCTTTCATGATATGTGGCCCCTGCTCTTGGCGCAGTTCGGCATACCAGGCTTCCGTCACCTGCTGGTCTTTCATATGCGTAACATCACAGCGTTTACGCGCGCGCAGCACCAGCTCATTGGCGCGCTCATTACGTTTATTCTGGTAGCGGCTTAAGGCATCCTGCATACCCAGGGTATTAATTTGTAAGGCACGCGCCAGATAAATAGCATCTTCCATGGCCTGACAACCACCCTGCCCAATATCTGGCGTGGTGCTATGTGCGGCATCTCCCACTAGCACCACCCGGCCTTTATAAAAATTGGCGAAAGGCTCAATATCATGAATTTCCACGCGATTGGTGCGCTGTTCATCAATCGAGTCTATCAGCTGCTGCACCTGCGGACACCAGCCCTGAAAATACTGTTTTAACAGTGTTTTATACTGGCTGCGGTCATTCTCCAGTCCGGCCGCTAGCGGCACATCAAAGAAAAAATAAAAACGCTGATCGGCCACCGGCATCAGGGAAGCGCGCTTGCCTTCTCCGACAAAGGTAGTCCACTGGTCGGCCGGGGCCAGCTGTTCGGACACCTCCACCAGACCATTCCAGTTGACATAACCGGCATAACGGCGCGCGACGGTTTCATCCAGTACATAGGCGCGGGTTAAAGAGTGGGTACCATCGGCCCCGACCAGCAGTTCGGTTTGTAGCTGTGTGCCATCAGCAAAGCTGACCGTCACCTGTGAACCATCTTCCTGGAGTGCCACCATTTTCTTGCCTAAATAGATGTGCTCACGACCAAATGCATCCATCAGCATATTTTGCAGTTCCGCGCGCGACACCGGATACGGACGCTGCCCGACTTCTTCAATTAACGGCGTCAGGCTGAACTGGGTCATCACATCACCGCTCAGGCCATCGACATAGGCCAGATGATCCATCTGCCCGCCTAGCTCGGCCACCTGCTCGGTCAGTCCGAGGTAATTCAGGCACTTCACCCCATTGGACCACAGGGAAATGGCCGCGCCCACCGGAAGAATCTGCTCAGCCTGTTCATAAATACGCACTTCATGGCCAAACTTTTTTAGTGCAATCCCTGTGGTTAATCCGCCAATACCTGCACCAATAATTGTAATTCTCATTTTTCCTCCCAAGGCTTGCCTGTCAAAACTGAACAGCTGAAGCGAAAAACGTGCCATTTCATGCTTAGTCTGGGTCGTATGGCCAGAAGTTGGCACAGGCTGTGCTTCTATCCGCACTAATAGGCCTGCTGTACAAGCCAAATCTGGCAATCTGGCGCCACTGCCTGATTTCGATACACGGCCGTGCCTGCTGTGAATGAATAATAAATGGAAGAGAATTATGGCCACTTTAATTGCACCAACATTTGACCTACCGCCCCAGCTTCAAACACTGACCAACCTGGCAGATACTCGTATTGGTGCAAAAGTTCTTGAATGTTCAGATGATTTTTTTGCCGATGCGCAGCGTATGCTGCAATTTGCAGCACCAGTATTTGTGGAAGATAAATTTGATAATCATGGCAAATGGATGGACGGCTGGGAAACCCGCCGCAAACGCCATGCCGGTTATGACTGGGCCATTGTCCAGTTAGGTGTGGCCGGAACAATTCAGGCGCTGGATATTGATACCACCTTTTTTAGCGGTAACTATCCCGCTTCAGCCAGTGTTGAAGCCTGCTATGCACCGCAAGGCAATCTGGAGCAGGCCGAATGGCAGCCACTTTTAGCCAACAGTATTTTGGGACCCAGCCAGCATCATCTGTTTGAAGTCAGCTCTGATGCGGTCTATACCCATGTGCGTCTGAATATTTTCCCCGATGGCGGTGTGGCACGTTTTCGCGTATATGGTGAGGTGAAAATTCAGGCTACAGATCATCAGGGTACGCTGGATTTACTGGCGCTTGAAAACGGCGGTCGGGTAATTGCCTATAGCGATGCCCACTTTGGCCATCCACGGAATCTGATTAATCCGGGTCGTGGCATCAATATGGGCGATGGCTGGGAAACCAAACGCCGCCGCGCGCCCGGCTTTGACTGGTGTATTCTGGCTTTGGGACAGGCCGGCCAGATTGAAAAAATTGATATCGACACCGCCCATTTCAAGGGCAACTATCCGGCAGAAGTGTCGATTCAGGCCGTCTATATTGAAGATGCCACCGATCCGCAACTGATTCCCCAAAGCATGTTCTGGCCATTTTTACTGGAGGCGCAGCCCATGCAGATGGACCAGATCCATTCCTTTATCGAGCAGATTTTAAAGCACGACAAAATCTCACATATCCGGGTCAATATGATTCCCGACGGCGGTATTAGCCGGATTCGCCTCTGGGGCACACTGGTGGACTAACACACCAGCGTCGCTGTTGGCCCACTCCACAGGCTGACAGCGATCTCCATCTCTACCAGTTGATGATGACCATAAAAATACCCGCCCTGGAACCCTCAAACAACATGAAAAATACCATTCAGATTCAAGCATTGACCCTGGACAATTTTGCCCCTTTTGGTGAAGTGATCAGCTGTCAGGGACATGACTATTTTCATATTAACCATGCCCAAACCGAGCGTTATCATGCGCTGGCCATGACGGAAATTCTTGGTGAAGCACAAGCAGGCATTAGTATTTTCCGCAATATCCAGAGTACCCAAATACCGTTTCAGGTAGCAATGCTGGAGCGCCATCCTCAAGGCTCGCAGGCTTTTATTCCGATGCAGGGGCAAGCGTTTTTGGTGGTGGTGGCACCGGGTTTAAATGCAGATGAGCCAGACATCAGTCAGCTTCAAGCGTTTATTAGCGATGGTTCACAAGGCGTAAATTACCGTGCCGGAACCTGGCATCATCCCCTGCTAACGCTGGAGGCACCTAGCGATTTTGCTGTGATTGACCGGATTGGCTCTGGTCCCAACTGCGATGTGTATGAATTCAACTCACCCATCCAGATTGTTTCTACCCAGATTTAATTCTCCATTTGGTTTGACATCCTCACCCACCTGAAAGGAGGGTGATTCCTACTGCTAGACGCTTATGCCCAAGCGCAAGTATGTTCTTGGCGGAGTTTAAATCGCGTTGATTTACACTTCCGCATTCACATTCCCATACTCTTATTCGCAAATCTATCTTTCGGACTGCTTGCGGTGATTGCACCGCAGCTCGAACAGGTTTGGGTTGTGAATCTCTCGTTGACTTCCTCAAACATGACCCCTGCGTTCTCGCATTTATACTTAAGCATGGTTTTGAGTGCTGAAAATCCTGTATCTAAAACAGATTTCGCCATTTTAGTTTTTACAAGTTTGTTCGCTCTTAGATCACCAACGGCAATCAGTGCATTGTCTTTCACCAGCTGGGTGCTAGCCTTGTGCAAATGGTCTTTACGACAGTTTGCAATCTTGGCGTGTAATGCACGGACACGCTTTTTATTTCTCGCTCTCTGAGCAATCCCTAATTTCTGTTCATATTGATGGTAGAACTTGGGATTGGAAATGATCGTACCATCTGAACAAGTAGCAATATCTTTTAAGCCTAGATCAATGCCCACGGCTTTTGTGGCGGTAGGTTTGTTTTGTTTGGGTGAATCAACCACTAAGCAGACATACCAACGTCCACGACTATCCTCTACAAATGAGCCTGTTTTAATGCTGTATTTCGATAGTCCGTAACTATCCCATAGCTTGAATTGATGCTTGCCATACTGAACGTATCCATCGGCATATTTAATAGCTACCTTTTTAAAGGGTATCCAACCTAGTGATCTTCTTGCTGATTTCTTATTACTGACACGCCATCTCAATTTTAATTTTTTGAACTGTTTTCTGCGAGTGACCAATTCTTCTGTTACAGCCTGAATGGTTTGGCTATGAAGACTACATTCCTTTGATACGCCTTTCGTGTATTTAGCAATATCGTATGCTGAAAAGAATTGTTGTTTGCGCTGTAGGTGTTTGAAACACAAATTATTGACATAGTTCCAGACAAAATTAACTTCAGATGCCAATTGGTCTAGCACCTTTGTGTGACTGTTTTTTATGCGTAATTTAAGTGTTTTCATGGGCTTATATTAGCTCATATTAGGCTTAATATATTGTTTTTTAGCAATTAAACGACATTTCATGTCGTGTCGCTTATATCTCTGACTGAAAGACAGAGGTTTACGCTCCATTTGATAAAAAATAAGCCGGCTTGCCCTTTACAAGCCCAGTATGTGCATGTTTTAGTCAGTACTCTGCCAGTCCGTTGAAATACGCATGTCTAAAGCCGACCTGATGGTTCTGATCTTTTGTATCATTGCTGCCCTGTTACACGGGATCAGCGGCTTCGGCTTTCCTATGGTCAGTACCGCGGCCATCTCCACCTTGTACCCGCTGTCGACCACGGTAGCCTTTGTACTATTACCCTGCCTGATCCTGAATCTGTTTTTACTCAATAGCGACCCCGAACGCAGCTTTCTTCAGGCGCTGCGCTATTATTCCGGTCAATATTGGGGCCTGATTATCAGCAGTCTGATCGGAAGTGTATTCGGTGTGCAGTTACTGCTACATCTAAATGATGGCTATCTCAAACTGCTGATGGGGCTGTTTATTTTATGGTATGTGCTGGATCAGTTTCGCAGCCAGCCCCTGCGCATTCAGGCCAGTCTGAAAAACATGCTGCTGTTTGGTCTGCTGGCCGGTGTGATCGGTGGAGCCACCAATGCCATGGCACCCTTTCTGATGATGTACCTGCTGAGTACCGAACACAGCAAAACCGAAATTGTGCTGATCAGCAACTTGAATTTTGCGGTCAGTAAACTGATTCAGCTGCTGCTGCTTTACCCGGTGATGCTGCAATTTAAATCTGAACAATGGTCCTTACTGGGCTTATTAACCGTGGTGTCGCTGCTCGGTGTCTGGGCGGGCGGCCAGTTACGTGCCCATATTTCCCAGCAGAAATTCCGCTGGCTGATTCTCAGCTTACTGGCCGTGCTGGGCTGCTCAGCTCTGTGGCAAGCCGTGCAACTCCTCAGTCAGAACCCGCATTTTTTTGTGGTTTAATCTTCACTTAGCTGCAAAATAATCAATTTATACTTTGCCCCCTGCTTGAAAAATATTAAATAATAGGCCGATTACTCTAATTCCTATGAATCTATAAAAGGCTCGTATATGAATACAGATACGTTAAAACCACCGATCGAGGCCGCGCCGAAAGGCATTGTCAAAGGCTGGATTATTATTGTCATTGCCGCCCTGCTTTCTTGGGGCTTTTACCATATTTTGCCCTATGATGATTATGCCAATAAAGGCCTAAGCCTGTTACTGTTTATCGGGATTTTATGGCTGACCGAAGCGGTGCATATCACCATTACCGCACTGCTGGTACCGGTGCTGGCAGTAGCGCTTGGGATGCCGATTGAAAATGCCAGCAAAGAGCTGGTGCCGATAACCACCACTCAGGCACTGCAAACTTTTGCTGACCCGGTCATTTTCCTGTTCTTTGGTGGTTTTGCCTTGGCCACTGCCCTGCATATCCAGAAACTGGACCGTAAAATTGCGATGTGGATTATTTCCATGTCTGGCGGACATTTGGGGATTTCGGTGCTGGCCATTTTTGCTGTTACAGCCGCACTGTCGATGTGGATTTCCAATACCGCCACCGCAGCGATGATGCTCCCGCTGGCTTTGGGTCTGCTGTCGCACCTAGATTCAACTAAAGAGCGCTCTACCTTCGTCTTTATTCTGCTCGGGATTGCCTACTCGGCCAGTATTGGCGGCTTGGGAACGCTGGTGGGCTCACCACCGAATGCGATTGCTGCCAAAGCACTGGACTATGACTTTGCCGACTGGATGAAAATCGGTTTGCCGATGATGCTGATTTTACTGCCAGCCATGTTAATCAGTTTATATCTGGTGTTGCGTCCGAAACTGAACCAGAAAATTCATTTTGAAACTGAAGTGATTCCATGGAACCGGACCCGTATCGCGACCATGATTCTGTTTATCTGTACCGCGATTGCCTGGATTTTTGGCAAAAAACTCAGCGAGAACTTTGGTATTTCATCTCCGGATACCTGGACTGCACTGGTCGCCGCCTGTCTGGTGGTGATTTTAGGTACAGCTACCTGGAAACAGGTTTCTGAAAACACCGACTGGGGGGTGTTACTGCTGTTTGGTGGTGGTTTAACCTTAAGTGCGATGTTAAAAGATTCAGGTGCATCGCTGGTACTGGGTCAAACCGTTGCAGATGTATTTGGTACGGCATCACCGCTGGTGATTATTTTTGTGGTGACCATTTTCATTATTTTCCTGACTGAATTTACCAGTAACACCGCTTCTGCTGCACTGTTGGTACCGGTCTTTGCCGCCATTGCCGACCAGATGGGTATGCCAAAAGAAATTCTGGTGATTATTATTGGTATTGGTGCATCGTGTGCCTTTATGTTGCCTGTAGCAACACCGCCAAATGCAATTGTGTTTGGGTCCGGTCATATCAGACAGCGTGAAATGATGAGTGTCGGGATAGTATTAAACATCCTGTGTACCTTCATTATTGCGCTGTTCGTATACTGGTTCTTTAGCTAAACGCTCAGCATCCATCTAAAAGAGCACTGATTTCAGTGCTCTTTTTCTTGTTTAATTTTTACCTATACTTAGACTATGATCTAAGCCATCAATAAGAATGACACGGGGATTTTTATGGCCAAGTTTTTAAACACCAGTGCAACCAACTTTTTTCTAGAAGAACTGATTAAGAATGCCAAAGAGCGTTTAATTCTGATTAGCCCCTATTTACGCCTCAATGACCGGATTAAAGAATTACTCGAAGATAAAGATCGGCTCAAAATTGACATCCGTATTGTGTATGGCAAAAGCGACCTGCATCCAGAGGAAATTAAGTGGCTGCAAAAACTGGATTATGTCCGTTTAAGCTTCTGCAAGAACCTGCATGCAAAATGCTATCTGAATGAATCAGAATGTATTATTTCTAGCCTGAATTTATATGAATTCAGCCAGATTAATAACAATGAAATGGGGATTCTGGTTCGCAAATACGAAGATGATGAAGTATTTAAAGATGCCTATGAAGAAGCGCAGCGCATTATTCGGATTAGTGATGAAGTCCGGATTAGCCTCGATGAAGTGAAAGCGGATGCTGTGGTGGCCGAAGTAGTGCGTGGCGAAGAAAGCTCAACACTAACCAAACTCACCACCTCCAAACTGGCTGCAAAACATAAGCTAAAAACCGCAGATGTACTGGAGATGTTAACTGCAAAAGGCTTCCTGACCTTAAACGAAAATGGCAAACACTTTTTAACTGAACAGGGCAAAAGTAGCGGTGGTGAGTTCAGATCCAGTCAGTATGGCGGGTATTTTTTATGGAATGAAAATATGGAAATTGAATGAAAATTTTCCTCTTCTTTTAGGAGACAGGGAGAGGTGAAATTGAAGCCTCCACACCTCCCTGCCTACGCTTCGATATAAAACAGTACTTTATCTCGCTGAATATTAACAATCTCGCCAAACCTCCCTTCTTGCACTGCAAGATCAAGCCGTGTTGATCTCTTGCTCAGGGAGGCTTTGACTTGTTAAATCCCTCCAACCTCCCTTTGAGAGAGGGAAATTAAATCGCCACTAACTCCCGAATCCCTTTCTCCGGCATTTCCCGGCCAGCACCTTGTGCAATCACCTGGCCACGCGCCATCACGGTATAGCCATCGGCCAGCTCTTCGGCAAAATCATAGAACTGCTCGACCAGCACAATTGCCATTTCGCCACCATCGGCCAGTTTACGAATCACCCGGCCAATATCTTTAATAATCGACGGCTGAATGCCCTCTGTCGGCTCATCCAGAATTAATACCTTCGGTTCAGAAGCCAGTGCACGGGCAATTGCCAGTTGCTGCTGCTGACCACCGGATAAATCTCCGCCGCGGCGCTGCTTCATTTCATCCAGAACAGGAAAAATCTCATACAGATGTTCCGGCACTTTCCGGGTTTTCGCTCCTTTAAATTTAGCCATCCCAATCAGGATATTTTCCTCGACCGTGAGTGTTGAAAAAATATCGCGGCCTTGCGGCACGTAAGCCAATCCTTCACGAACGCGCTGCTCCGGACTGAGCTTGGAAATATCTTTGCCATCCAGCAGAATCTGCCCGGACTTAATCGGCAAAATTCCCATCAAGCATTTCAGCAGCGTGGTTTTGCCCACGCCGTTACGCCCCAGCACCACCGAACATGCACCGACCGGGGCCTGAAACGATACATCGCGCAGGATATGACTGCCGCCATAAAACTGATTGACGTTTTTGACTTCTAGCATCGCGGTCTCCTTAACGTCCCAAATATTTTTCAATCACATCTTCATTGGCCTGGACTTCGGCCAATGTACCCTCTGCCAGAATGGCACCCTGTGCCAGCACCGTGACTTTTTCGCTGATGGTGTCAATAAAGCTCATGTCATGCTCGACCACAATCAAGGTATGATTTTTCTTCAGCTCCAGACATAGCTCTGCGGTGCGTTCAGTTTCGGCATCGGTCATACCGGCCACTGGTTCATCCAGCAAAATCAGCTTCGGGCGCTGCATCAAGAGCATGCCAATTTCCAGCCACTGCTTCTGACCATGCGACAGCAATCCGGCTGGTTTATGCACCAATTCCTGTAAGCGGATTTGTGCCAGCGATTCCTCCAGCGCCTGTTGGGCATCCGGATCGAGCTTGCTAAAAAAACTCTTTTTCACCCGTTTATCTTTTGGTGCGGCCAGCAGCAGGTTTTCCATGACGGTGAAATTTTCAAATACCGTGGGTTTCTGGAACTTGCGTCCAATTCCGGCCTCGGCAATCTGTTCGGTGCTCATCTTGGCTAGATCATAGGTCTGACCAAAAAAGGCACTGCCTTCCGTTGGACGGGTTTTACCGGTAATCACATCCATTAACGTGGTTTTACCGGCACCATTGGGTCCAATGATGCAACGTAATTCCCCTTCTTCGATATACAAAGACAAGTCGTTTAAGGCACGAAAGGCATCAAACCAGACACTGACTTTTTCCAAATACAGTGCAATACCGTGGCTAAAATCTGCGCCCTGTTCCTTGGGGCGGCCATAACCTTCAGCAGCATGGCCACCATGAGCTTGCAACAGTTCACTCATTCGCTCCGCTCCTTTTTAAAACGGTCAAATAGACCAATAATCCCTTTCGGCAGGAAGATGGTCACCACAATAAATAGCGCCCCTAAAATCAGTAACCACGCCTCTGGGGAAGCAGCGGTGAAATAGGTTTTGGCCGCGTTAATCACACCCGCGCCGAGTAAAGGCCCAATTAAGGTGCCACGACCACCCGCTGCGACCCAGACCGCCATTTCAATTGAGTTGACCGGGTTCATTTCACTCGGGTTGATGATGCCGGCCTGTGGCACATACAGCGCCCCGGCAATACCCGCGATCACCGCAGACAGCACCCAGGCCGACAGCTTGTACCACAACGTGCGATAACCCAGATATTGCAGACGGTTTTCACTGTCACGAATCGCACCCAGCACACGGCCATAAGGCTGATTCATCAGATGACGCAACCCGATAAAGCACAACAGCAGCACCAGCGCGGTGATGAAGCACAAGCTGGCCCGCATCGGTGCCGAGGTAATATCCATGCCCAAAATAGTTTTAAAGCCGGTAAAACCATTGTTGCCGCCGAAACCGGTTTCATTACGGAAAAACAGCAGTGCGGCAGCAAAGGTCATGGCCTGGGTGATAATCGAGAAATACACGCCCTTGATTTTGGAGCGAAAAGCAAAGAAGCCAAACACAAAGGCAATGATGCCCGGCACTAAAACAACAAGTGCAAGCGCCCACAGGAAATGTTCCGTACCAACCCAGAACCACGGCAACTCGGTCCAGCTTAAGAAACGCATAAAGTCTGGCAGCCCATCACCCGCGGATTGGCGCATCAGGTACATGCCAAACGCATAACCGCCCAGAGCAAAGTACAGGCCATGACCCAAACTTAAAATACCGGCATAGCCCCAGACCAGATCCAAGGCCAAAGCCACCAGTGCCAGACACATGATTTTGCCAATCAGGGTGACCCAATAAGCCGACAGATGCAGTGCCGAATCACTCGGCAACAGATGCAGCCACGGCAACAGCAGTAAAACTGCAAAACAGGCAGCAATGGCTGCTCCACTATAGGGTTTATCGGAAAGTAAATGTGTGATCTTCATGCGCTTACTCCACAAAACGGCCTTTGATGGCAAACAGACCTTGTGGGCGTTTTTGAATAAACAAAATCACAAGAACCAGAAGAATAATTTTGGCCAGTACTGCACCCATGCCAATTTCCAGCGCAGTCCCGCTAATGCCCAGACCCAGTGCTGCCAGTACCGCGCCCCAGACCTGACCAACCCCGCCAACTACCACCACCAGGAAGGCATCAATAATGTAGTTCTGCCCCAAATCCGGGCCAACGTTCCCGACCTGCGCCAAGGCACAACCGGCTAGTCCAGCCAGACCAGAACCCAGACCAAAAGCCATCATGTCGATGCGGCTGGAACGAATTCCAACGGCACGTGCCATCTGACGGTTTTGGGTTACAGCCCGCACAAACAGACCAAAACGGGTTTTATTGAGTAAATAGACCAGTAACAACAGCACGGCGATGGTAAAGACAATAATTGCGATACGGTTATACGGCAGCATCAGGCTTGGGCTAATGGAAATGCCGCCAGACAGCCAGGCAATATTGGACACCTCCACGTTTTGTGCGCCAAAGATCATCCGCACCAATTGCATTAAAATCAGACTCACCCCAAAGGTGGCCAGCAGGGTTTCCAGCTGACGGCCATAGAGCGGACGAATTACCGTGCGTTCAATCAGCATGCCAATTAAAGCGCTGACCAGAAAGGCTGCCGGAATCGCCACGATCAGGTACCAGTCCAGATAACTGCCAAAATGGCTTTTAAACAGGCTTTGCACCACATAGGTGGTATACGCGCCAATCATGATCAGCTCGCCATGCGCCATATTGATGACTCCGAGCAGACCATAGGTGATGGCCAGACCTAACGCCGCCAGCAGCAAAATACTGGCGGTACTGAGCCCTGAAAATAGATGCCCGGCCCATTCACTGGCCTGTAAGCGGGTCTGAATGGCGCTTTTGGCCTCCAGCAACACGGCTTTCAGTTCCGGATTCAGATTCGGCTGTTGCAGCTCCTGCTCCACCATGGCCAGTACATCCGGGCGGTTGGAATCGGCCAGTACCTGGGCGGCCTGAATTTTCACCAGCACATCTGGCTGCTGATAATCCAGCCGTGCTTTGAGCTGGGCCAGACGCGCCTTCACCTTATTATTCTGTTCCTGTAAATACAGGCGATTGATCTGCGCCAGCTGTAATTCAGACAGATTGCTTTCATAAATATCGACAGCTTCAAGGCGCTCAGCCGCATCTTCTGACTGCATTTTTGAATGCGCCAGCGCAAAGGTCAGCGCTTTCTGCAAGGTATTCACCAGCGTGACCTGCGCCAGATCACTTGGCCAGTCGCTAACCGGCTCCAGCGCCGGATAACGCAGCAAACGCTCATCCGATTCCAGAATATAGGTTTGGCCATTGGCGCCGCTATAGAGCTGCTGCTGTTCAACATATTGTGCAAGCTGATCCAGCTGTTCGAGGCTGCCGGACCACTGGTTCAGTAAGGCACGGCGGCTGGCGAAATCACCTTGCACAAATTGCTGGATGGCATCGGCCTGTGTCACAGCAACGGCCGTCTGTGTTTGCGGCTGTGGCTGTTCAGCCTGAGCCAGCTGTATCGATAAAACCTGGGCAAAAATCAGAAAAATAGCGGCGATATTCACGCGAATATTCATTTTATATCCCCCTATTGTGTGTCCTCTTTTTTATAAAAAGGCAGAGAAATCGAAAAAAAACCTGCTGCCGAAGCAGCAGGCGTGATGTCAAACTTACTTCGGAAGATAAGGACTCCAAGGTTCTGCCTGCAGGGTTTGCGGGGTTTTATAGACAATATCAAACTGGCCATCGGCACGGATTTGCCCGATCATGACCGGCTTATGCAAGTGATGGTTTGACGCATCCATTTTTAAGGTATAACCAGACGGTGCTTTAAATTCCTGACCAGCCATCGCTTCACGGACTTGATCCACCTCGGTAGTGCCGGCTTTTTCTACCGCCTGCTTCCACATATTGATGCCGACATAGGTCGCCTCCATCGGGTCATTGGTCACCAGCTTGTTGGCATTCGGCAGTTTATAATCGACTGCGTACTGCTTCATTTTATTGGTGAACTCGGTATTGACCGGATTTTTTACCGACATAAAGTAGTTCCATGACGCCAAGTGGCCAACCAGTGGCTTGGTATCAATACCGCGTAATTCTTCTTCACCCACCGAGAACGCCATCACCGGAATATCAGAGGCTTTGATGCCCTGATTGCCCAGTTCACGGTAGAACGGCACATTGGAATCACCATTAATGGTGGAGATGACCGCCGTCTTTTTCCCGGCCGAGAATTTTTTAATATTGCTGACAATGGTCTGATAGTTACTGTGCCCAAACGGGGTGTACTCTTCCATAATGTCAGCATCGGAGATGCCTTTTGATTTCAGGAAAGCGCGCAGAATCTGGTTAGTGGTCCGTGGATAGACATAATCCGTTCCTAGCAGCACAAAACGCTCGGCCTGACCGCCCTCTTCACTCATCAGATATTCCACTGCCGGAATCGCCTGCTGGTTAGGTGCTGCGCCGGTATAGAAAATATTTTTCGACTGTTCCTGACCCTCATATTGCACCGGATAGAACAGCAGACCATTCAGCTCTTCCACCACCGGCAGTACCGATTTACGCGATACTGAAGTCCATGCACCAAAAATGACCGCGACCTTATCCTGAGTAATCAGCTGGCGCGCCTGTTCCGCAAATAGTGGCCAATCAGAGGCCGGATCAACCACCACCGGCTCCAGCTTTTTGCCCAGCACCCCGCCATTGGCATTAATTTCATTGATTGCCATTAGCGCGGTATCTTTTAGCGAAGTTTCTGAAATGGCCATGGTGCCGGACAGGGAATGCAGGATGCCGACTTTAATGGTCTCGCCGGTACTGGCTGCTGGCTGAGCCGTGCTGGCACTGTCGCTACTTTCGGTCGATTTTGAGCAGCCGCTGAACACCACAACCCCGGCCATGCTGGCCACTAATATACTTTTTGAAAACAGATTACGCTGGAACTTCATGAATTTCTCCACACTTATGCAGCACCTGAATACGGTGCCTGTTGTTCTATGACTGCAGCGGATAATTCAATTTCTATGCCAAACGCAAAACTGGCAGGCAGATTTAGACGAGACAAGCAAGATTTAAACCATAAAAATTAGCCACTTAGTTCAATATAAAAAAATGAAAGAACGCCCTTCAGCTACGCTGCACTGACCTGCACCACGCACATGCAAGCAAGGTGTGCTCTAGAGTTTTTAGAGATATTGAAAGATAAGGATATGCAAAAGTGAACAAAAAAAGGGCAACCCTATACAGCCGTATTGCCTCATTTTGGAGAAAAAATCAGCGACATAAAAAAACCTGCACCAAGACGGGCAGGTTTTCTAAAATGATGAAATTTTAGGGTTTTAAACCACCAGATCGGCCAGATTGCCTTTTTCCTCTAGCCACTGCTTCCGGTCTGCGGAGCGTTTTTTGGCCAGCAGTTTATCCAGCAAACCGGCGGTGACATGAATATCATCCAGATCCAGTTGCACCAGACGGCGTGTATCCGGGTCCATGGTAGTTTCACGCAGCTGGCTGGCATTCATTTCACCCAAGCCTTTAAAGCGGGTGATTTGCGGATTTTTGCTTTTGCATTTATTTAAAATACTATTGAGCTCATCTTCATCCAGTGCGTAATGTACATCTTTATTGTCATCAATCCGGAATAATGGCGGCATGGCCACAAATAAATGCCCTTCTTCTACCAAAGCCGGGAAATGTTTGACAAAAAGCGCACAGAGCAAGGTGGCAATATGCAGACCATCGGAGTCGGCATCGGCCAGAATACAGATTTTGCCATAACGCAGTTCAGACAAGTCATCTGAACCTGGATCAACCCCAATCGCAATGGCAATATCATGCACTTCCTGAGAGCCCAGCACCTCATCAGAAGACACTTCCCAGGTATTTAAAATTTTACCGCGAATCGGCATGATGGCCTGGAAATTCTTGTCACGTGCCTGCTTGGCCGAACCGCCCGCAGAATCCCCTTCGACAATAAACAGTTCCGATTCTTCACGGGTCAGACCGACACAGTCGGCCAGCTTGCCTGGCAGAGCCGGACCCGACACAATCTTTTTACGCTCGACTTTTTTGGCTGCTTTTAAACGGCGACCGGCCTTGGAGATGGCCATTTCTGCCAGTTGCAGCGCTATATCTGAATTCTGATGCAGCCATAAGGCAAAGGCATCTTTGGCAATATTCTGCACAATTCCGGACGCTTCACGGCTCGACAGACGCTCTTTGGTCTGACCGGAGAATTGTGGCTCCTGGAATTTTAGCGACAGGATATAGTTCACGCCATCCCAGACATCTTCGGCCGAGAGTTTCAAGTTACGCGGCAACAGGTTACGCAGCTCACAGAACTCGCGCATGGCATCGGTGATACCGGAACGCAAACCATTGACATGGGTACCGCCCTGCGCGGTCGGAATCAGGTTGACGTAAGATTCCTGAATGCTTTCACCGCCTTCAACATTCCAGCAAATCGCAAACTCTGCGCTGGCGCGTTCTGCATTGCCCGAAGAGACAAAGGCCGGCGCCGGAATAATCTCGCGGTCTTCCAGTTCATCCATTAAATAATCGACCAGGCCATTTTCAAACTGCCAGGTGATTTTTTCATCATTAATCTGGTCGATATAATTGATTTGCAGGCCAGCCGCCAAAACCGCTTTGGCTTTTAAATTATGTTTTAAGGCTTTTAAGGCAAATTTTGGTGAATCGAAATATTTGGCTTCCGGCCAGAAACGCACCAAGGTGCCTGACGCACGTTTTGGCGCTTTACCTTCCAGCACTTCTAGTGGTCCAGTGGCTTCGCCCTGCTCAAAAGCCATTTTGTAGAGATTGCCCTGACGCTGTACATCGACTTCTACCCGGGTCGACAAGGCATTCACCACAGAAATCCCGACCCCGTGCAGACCACCGGAAAACTGGTAGTTATCGGTACTGAACTTGCCACCGGCATGCAGCTTGGTCAGAATAATTTCAATTCCGCTCTGGCCATATTCCGGGTGAATATCCACCGGCATCCCGCGGCCATTGTCTTCTACTGCCAGCGAGCCATCTTTATACACGGTCACGCTAACTTTGGTGGCGTGTCCGGCCAGTGCCTCATCGACAGCATTATCAATCACTTCCTGCGCCAAATGGTTCGGACGCGAGGTGTCGGTATACATACCCGGACGGCGACGGACCGGATCGAGACCAGATAAAACTTCAAGAGATTGAGCCGTATATTGAGACACGTTGTACTGTTTCCTTATTTTAGGGAATCCGATAAAAACTGCAGCAGCATAGGTATTTTTAGCGCAAAGTTGTCCATCCCATGATTGCCGCGGGTTTCGGTCATGATCAGAGAGCTATGCTGGGCCTGGCTATAATAACGCTGTGCGTCACGATAATCCAAAACTTCATCGCCTTGCTGCAATAACACTAAAATTTTGTCTGCCTTTTCAACAAAAGGCACTGCCATCTGTTCCAGTTGCTGTAAATGTAGCCGCTCCAGCGTCCAGTGTTCATGCACTTTCAGCGGAATCTGCGCATCGCCAAACAGTTCCTGAAACAACTGCCATGGTCGCATAGCCGGATTAATCAGCACAGCCGGAACCGCATAGCGTGCGACCAGTTGTGTCGCATAGAAGCCGCCCAGACTGCTGCCGACCAGCGCCACCTGATCCAGCTGCTCAATCAGTGCAGATAAGTGCTGCATCACCTCGCATGGCGGCGCATTCAGATCGGGCAGATGCACCTGAATGTCACTCCGCTGTGCCAGCGCTTGCCGCAACAGCTGGCCTTTGGCAGAAAAGGGATTGCTCCTGAAACCATGCAAATAAATTAAATTCATTGTGCTAATCGGATGTTATCCATGTTCATTGTTGTATTTACTTTTTTGAGACTTTGATCACATTCATGTTTTAATTTGTATGTCACAAATAATTGTTAGACAAAAAAATTAAAACTGGGGCGTCATCCTCGCTATTGTAAAAGTTGTTCGGGATGAATGATATAAAATTAAGCTTAGAAATTTATACCGTGAAGCCAACGAAAAAGAAAGTAGCCGCGACACTATTGTTAGGGGGCAGTAGCACATGCCAAGTTTAACGCCATTGCATGAAACTTATTGTAAATGGGACACCACACCGCCCAGCCAGGCCGATTTACTGGAAGGTCTGGCGCAGCTTTTAAGTATGCCGGTGCATCAGGTGGTCAAAGAGCTGGTGCAGACCATTCAGCGTGAGGTCTTGCTGAGCCTGTTTGGCATGAGTGAACAGCACTCCCGAAAATTCCAGAATATGTCGCCCATTCGCAAGCTGTACAGCCTGTCCTTTGATACCTTGCAAAACTATAGCAACTACCTGCTGGCGCCCAGCCTGCGTCAGGTGATTGACCGTTTTCCACGTTTACATGACAAGCCGCTGACACCGTATATGCATGTGCTGGTTGGTATTTTAAATGGTGTACTGGGTGATTATTTGCTGAATCAGCAAAATCCGCTGGCATTGCCAATGACTATTTATGACCACTACGGCAGTGTGCAAAAAGGCGAGCTGACCGGACAGGTGATTCTGTTTGTGCATGGCCTGTGTATGAACCATCTGGACTGGTCACATCAGCAATATGGTGGTATTGGCGAAAAACTGCTGGCACAGCGCCAGCGCAACACCATGCTGTATTTAAATTACAACACCGGACGGCGTATTTCCGCCAATGGTCATAGTCTGGCCAATACCCTGGAAGATCTGATTCAGCGTAATCCGAATATCACCAGCATCAGCCTGATTGGACATAGCATGGGCGGACTGGTGTCACGCAGTGCCCTGTTTTATGGCAAACAGGATTTGCATGAGTGGATTCACATGGTCGATAACCTGGTCTGTCTGGGTTCGCCGCATCATGGTGCAGCGCTGGAGCGTTTCGGCTTTCACTTACAGGATAAACTGGGGCGTTTCCCGTTTATGAAAATTGTCGGGCATGTGGTGAATATCCGCAGTAACGGTATTCTGGATTTACGTTATGGCAGCGTGCGCGATGATGACTGGGAACACAATGAAGCGCGAATTGGTGAAATTGATGATAACCGTAAACCAGCGCCCTTCCCGTCCCATATTAATGCCTTTTTGGTGGCCGGCACCATTGAATATGAAAACAAGCGCAACCGCACCCGCAAAGTAATTGGCGATTATCTGGTCAGTGTCAAAAGTGCACTGGGTGAACATCCGAACCCGCGTTTTCAGCTAAAACTGCCGGAATCGCATAAGGCGGTGTTTTATGGTCTGAATCATATGGAAATTCAGTACCATTCCAGCGTGGCCGAGCAGATTGTGAAATGGTTTTATCCTGAAAATGATGACCGGGTCAATGAACAGGTGCGTGAATATATTGTCAATTTAGAGAGTATTGAAGGCATTGCCCTGACTTAAAATATTATGCGCTAAAATTAAAACAGGAGGGCCATGGCCCTCCTGTTTGTTATTGATATGGATGACAATATTATTTCTTTTTCACCGGCTTGGTTTTAGCCGCAGTATAGGGATAGGTACGGATTAACTGCCAGATACTAATAATCGTTAGCACAATAAAGAACACTAACGACCAGACCGGCAAGGATTGGCCCAGAAAAGTCCAGTCAATCACTGCACATTCACCAGACCCAGACAGCACCTGTTGCAGTACGGCTTTCATTGGCAAGGCATCAACCAGATAATCCAGTCCCGGGCCACAGCTTGGCACCTGATCTGGCGGCAGGTTTTGCAGCCAGACATGCCGTGCGGCAACACCGGCCGACCATAAAATGCTTAAGCTGCCCAAAAAGGCATACAGCCGTTTAAACGCCCCCGAAAGCGGGTTGTGGAGCAGCGCGATCAGGGAAATGATCCCCAGACCAATCAGGCCGACACGCTGGAAAACACATAATGGACACGGCGCCAGACCTTGCACATGCTCAAGATACAGGGCGAAGGCCATCCCCACCACACTGGCACAAAACAAAACACCACTCACGAAGCGATAACTCCATTGCATGGTCAATCCTCTTTCTATTTTTATCGGTACTGAGTCAGGAACTGCTCAAAACTCAAGGTCTGTTCCTGCTCAAGTTGCTGTTGTTGTTGCAATGATTGCTGGGCCATTTCTTCAAAATAGGCCAGCGTTTCCGGGCTTAATACATGCGCCTGATAGACGTCGGCATGTTGCTGCGCCATATGGCTGCCAAAGTTCCAGGTGCCGCCCTGATGTAAGGTATCTTCAATCACCTGCGCCGATAGAGTCGCATCAACTTCATCAATCCGGCAGAGCATGGTCGCCAGACCCTGACTGTACAACGTGGTGGTATAGGCCTGATCCAGCAGTTCAGCCAAAGGCTGCATGGCCTGAACATGACTACGGCTCCAGTCTTCAATCAGATAGGACTGGCCATCTGCCAAAATGGTGGCATTTGGCGCACGGCCACGATTCACGACTTCGGCCTGATTGCGCTCAATAATGTCCTGTTCATCATCCAATAACGCCGGACTGTCTTTCAGCAGACAGTACAGTGCCAGCACTTCCAGGAAGCCGGAGGTGTGTTCATCAATCCCGATCGGGCTATACGGATTGACATCGACCGCGCGTAATTCGACATAGCCAACACCCCGATTGGCCAGCGCCTGCGATGGCGTTTCACCCGCCTGCGGCACCTGTTTTGGACGCACCAGACTGTAGTATTCGTTTTCAATTTGCAGCACGTGATCATTGATCTGAATCGGCTCACCCTGTGCATCATTCAGGCCCAAACGGCTAAATGGCTGATACGGGGTTTTGACGGCTTTTTGCAGACCCTCTAAATAACCACTCAGGTTGTTATAGTGAATCCCGAGCTGTTTTTGCGCCGAATTCTGATAACCAAAACGGCCCATGCGCAAGGCGGTGGCATACGGCAGGAACAGCGTGCCGCGTACCAGTGGCAGCAAATGATGTTCACGGCCGGTCATAAAACACTGACACACCGATGGACTGGCACCGACCACCAGCATCACCAGTGGGGTCAGGCGAATAAAATTACGGATTAAACCGAAATAGCGATGGCTGCGATAATCCTGCAGGCTCAGATTTTTAAGTGCCTCATCACTTTCCTGCTGTTGCAGCGCTTCAAATAAGGCATCCGGGAAAGACAGATTATAATGCACCCCGGAAATGGTCTGCATCCGGCGTCCATAGCGTACCCCTAAACCATGACGGTATAAGGTCTTGAAACGGCCAATATTGGAACTGCCATATTGCGCCAGCGGAATGCGTTCTTCGACATCATCCAGCATACACGGCATTGATAGCGGCCAGAGTTTTTCTCCATGTTCCAGCTGACGGTGCACCACGGCATGAATATCACTTAAATAATTCAGTGCACCCGGAATACTGTCCTGCGGCGGAGTAATAAACTCCATTAATGCTTCGGAATAATCGGTGGTGATATGCGGATGAGTCAGTGCCGAACCCAAGCCCTGCGGATGGGCTGCCTGAGAGAGAAATCCATTGCTTTGCATACGCAGGCTTTCACGCTCAATACCACGCAACATGCCGCGCAGTAGCGAAGAATCCACCCAAGTCGTTAAAGTATCTTGAGAGGTCGATTCGGGTTGACTCATTACAATCTCGCTTATCGCAAAAAACTACTAAAGAAAATCATCGGTTTATATCAGTATAACGCGATTTAGTGCCGGCACATTACATCCTGTATAGTTTTCAAACAAACCCACAACTTTATTTTTGTCAATTTTTTATCACAAAGTTGCTCTATAAGACATGTGAAATTTGTGATTTTATTATCCTATACCGCAGCGACTTCATAAAACATATGAATTATCAAGATATTTTGGATTTCTGGTTTGATGCAGCCCACCGCCCGCAGTGGTTTGCCAAAAGTGATGACTTTGACCTGCTGATTGCGGAGCGCTTTCAGGCCACACATACGGCGGCCAGTCAAGCCGAGCTGTGGTCGTGGCGCAGCAGTGCCGAAGGACGGCTGGCCGAAATTATTGTACTGGATCAGTTTTCACGTAATTTATACCGCGATTCTCCGCGTGCATTTGCTCAGGATGCACTGGCATTGGCTTTGGCTCAGGAAGCCATCAGCCTGAAACTGGACCAACAGCTGAGTCCGGAGCAGCGCAGTTTTTTATACATGCCGTTTATGCACAGTGAATCGCAGATAATCCATGAATTTGCCCTGAAACTGTTTCAACGGCTGGGCAACCCTGAAAATCTGGATTTTGAAAAGAAACATAAAGTTATTATTGAGCGCTTTGGCCGTTATCCGCATCGCAATCAAATATTGGGACGCCAATCAAGCGCAGAAGAACTGGAGTTCCTGACCCAACCGAACAGCAGTTTTTAATTAAAACACGGTTCATTCTCCCCTTGCAGTATCTTCATAGGAGAACAGCATGAAACATCTAATTCTTGGTTTAGGCCTCGGACTCAGTCTGCTGCTGGGCGGCTGTGCCACCACACCATCCAAGCCACTGACCTTTGACCAGCTGGGTCAATATTCGGTGACACCATTGAACAGCCAGACCTATCGCATCAGTTTTCAGGCCCGTCCCAACATGAACTTTGGCACGGCCGAAGAAATTACCCTGGTCAAAGCGGCACAAACCACGCTGCAACAGGGCTATACCTTCTTTAAAGTGCTGGATGATCCGAGTAACCGCAGCCAGCAGCCACCGCGTCAGGCTGTGGTCTATCCGGCACCGAGCTTTTATCCGTATGGCTATTATCGTCGTCATCCGGCTTTCTGGCCTGACCCATTTTATGACTACCCGCAGGTCATTAATGTTGACCCGATTCAGGTTTCCTATACGATTCAATGTTATAAAGATCAAAAAAGCGCCCCAAGTGATGCCTTTGATGCTCGCCTGATCTTGCAGTCACTGGGTGGAAAATACGGGCTCAGTCCAGGCGGTCAGGTGTTACAGCCACCGGTAGCCACTTCAAACTAGGGAAACATGCATGCAGACAGCGCCAGCACTGACTTCTCCAAACCTGCAACGCAGCAAGCGTTTTGCCACCATGGCCCTGATCACGGCCGTGCTGGCCTGGATCTGTTTAATGGTGCTGGCCAAACTGCTTCCCGACTATATCTGGCTGATTCATATTCTGATGCTGTCAGCCGAAGCCGGTGTGGTCGGCGGACTGGCCGACTGGTATGCAATTACCGTGCTGTTTCGCAATCCCTTTGGCCGGCTGCCGATTCCCAAGTTTTTGCGGGACCATACCGAAATTATTCCGCGCAACAAAGACCGTATTGCCGAGTCGATGGGGCGTTTTGTTCAGGAAAATTTCCTGTCACCGCAAATTGTACAGCGCAGCCTGCACAATACCGATGTGTCGCTGGCCGTAGGTAAATGGCTGGCCAATCCGCAGAATAACCAGCAGGTCAGCCAGCTGATTCAGCAGACCGTACCGAAGATTTTTGAATTTGTCGGGCAGGAACAGATTGGCCGCTTTATCCAGAACAACAGCGTGCAATGGGTCAAAAATACTGACATTAATTATCTGGCTAGTGAAATGCTGCGCGCGGTGCTGGAAAATGATTTCCATCAGGATGTGCTGCAACGCGGGCTGGATCTGGCGCATGACTGGATGCTGCAACATCCGGAAGAAACCCGCGAGCTGACCCGCACCCTGTTTAAAGAACTGGGCGTGTGGCGTCTGGCCAGAGGTGCCAGCTGGATTGGTATTGATGTACAGCAGCGCACCATCGACTCTTTACTGGAACGGGTCGATTCGATGCTGGCCGATCCCGATCATCCGTGGCGACAAAAAGTGGAAGATATGGCGCATCAGCTGATGCAACAGCTGGCCGATCAGGACAGTGCCGCCAGTCAGCGTTTAAACCAGACCAAAAATGCTCTGCTGGACAGTCCGCAAGTGCTGAATTTTATTAGTGGTGCGGTGGTGATTCTGTGTGATGCAATCCGGGCAGATCTGGAAAAACCCGATTCCGGTATTGCGGAAAACCTGCGCGTGGCCATTCAGCAGGTCGGTGAGAACATTATCAGTAACGGCGCCGTACGCCAGTTGCTAAATGACAAAATGAGCGGCATCGCCGTCAATCTCTCTGACCAGTACAGTGAAAAAGTGATCCGTTTTATTAGTGAGCGGATTCATGAATGGGATTCACGCGAGATGATTGGCAAAATTGAAAACGAAGTCGGCGGCGACCTGCATATGATCCGGGTCAATGGCGTGGTGGTGGGGGCCTTTATTGGTCTGGCACTGGGGATTATCCGGGCGCTGGTCGAATTGATTTAATTCAGTTTTTTCGCCCACTGCTTCAATTGCTGGCGGATGGCGGCTTATCATGCGATGTGCATACACAATAACGGTAGTCAATGGTCATGCTTGAACTTCAATCTAAACTTCCTGCGCTTGGCGTGACCATTTTTAGTGTCATGACCACCCTGGCTCAGCGCCTGAATGCCCTGAATGTGTCACAGGGTTTCCCCGATTTTCCGGCCCCACCGGCCCTGTTGGAGGCCCTGTGTCAGGCGACACGAGAGGGCCAGAACCAGTATCCACCCGGCGATGGGCTGTTATTGCTCAGAGAACAGCTGGCCACGCAAAAGCAGCAACAGACCGGCCGTTCGTTTGATCCTCACACCGAAATCAGTATTACCGCCGGCGCGACCATTGCCATTTTCTGTGCCATTCAGGCAGTAGTGCAGGCCGGGGATGAAGTGATTATTTTTGATCCCAGCTATGACAGTTATGCACCCACCGTGCAACTGGCTGGCGGGAAAGCTATCCATCTGGCCTTGCAGCCGCCCCATTTTCAGGTCGACTGGAATCAGGTCAAAGATGCCATTCATGATCGTACCCGCATGATCATCGTCAATACCCCGCATAACCCGAGCGGTACGCTGTGGTCAGCCGAGGACTGGCAGACCCTGATTGAGCTGATTCAGGATCGCAATATTGTCGTACTGTCCGATGAGGTCTATGAACATCTGGTCTATGACGGCCAGCAGCATTATTCAGCGCTTGATTTTCCGGCCCTGCACGAGCGCAGTTTTGTGATTGGTTCTTTTGGTAAAACTTTTCATGTCACCGGCTGGAAAACCGGTTATTGCATGGCTTCACCGGCTTTGATGCAGCTGTTCCGGCAGGTTTATCAGTTTGCCAATTTCTGTGGTGTGACCCCGGTGCAAGTCGCGCTGGCACAATTTATGCAACAGCATCCGGAACATATTGCTGAACTGGCCGCGTTCTATCAGGCCAAACGCGACCGCTTTCAGGCCGGTATCCAGCACTCCCGTTTTCAGTGGATTCCCGCGCAAGGCACCTATTTCCAGAATCTGGACTATCGCGCCATCCGCCCGGATTTAAACGATCTGCAGATGTGCCAGTATCTGGCCGAGCAGCACAAGATTGTGGCGATTCCGATTTCTGCTTTTTATCAGACCCCGCCGGATGATTTACGCCTGATTCGGGTCTGTTTTGCCAAAAAAGATGAAACGCTGGATCGGGCCGCAGAAATTTTCTCGGCCTGTTAACACGAGTACGTAAGATCAGCTAAGTTACGCAATTGCTAAGGCTTTTTGCTACAGGCTCATGCTAGGGTAAAGCCATTCATGCACACGATCATAAACCGGTTACAGGATTGCTCATGCCGCAGCATCAACCTTTGGTGAATCAACACAAGCTCTGGAAAACCTTCCTGATTTTCCTGCTGCCGCTGATTGCCACCAATATTCTGCAAAACCTGTCTGGCACCATCAACACTGTCTTTGTTGGCCAGATGATGGGTGTCGATGCCATTGCAGCGGTGGCGGTATTCTTCCCGATTCTGTTCTGTTTAATGGCTTTTGTGATCGGGCTGTCAGCCGGTTCAACTGTGCTGGTCGGGCAGGCCTGGGGCGCGCAGAATATTGAAAAAGTGCGCTGTGTGGTCGGTTCGACCCTGTTTATGACCCTGATTGGCGGTACCATCATTGCAATTTTAGGCGTGATTTTCGCCAAATCCATTCTGCTGGCACTCGGCACCGATCCGCAGGTGATGCATCTGTCGTTGCCCTATGTACAATGGATGCTGGCCGGTAGCCCGCTGCTGTTTGTCTATATTATTTATACCTCTATTTTACGCGGCGTGGGCGATAGTATTACCCCCCTAATTGCCTTAGGCATGACCAGCCTGATCGGGCTGTTTATTACCCCGGTGCTGATTGCCGGCTATTTTGGTTTTCCACGTCTGGGGATTATTGCTCCGGCCATTGCAACCATTATTGGTTATCTGGCGGTGCTGATTTTTCTAGCGGTGTATCTGAACAAGAAAAACCATCCGCTGCGACCGGATTGGCAATTGCTGAAAAATATTCGCCATCAACCGATCTTGAGCAAGATTATTTTACGTCTGGGCATTCCGACCGGCATTCAGATGGTGACCACGTCGGTAGCGGGTCTGGTGATTGTTGGGCTGGTCAACCGTTATGGCGCTGAAGCCACAGCGGCCTATGGTGCGGTGAATCAGGTGCTGAACTATATTCAGTTCCCGGCGCTGTCGATTGCCATTGCTGCGTCTATTTTTGGTGCACAGGCGATTGGGGCCGGCAAATCCGATTTACTGGCCAAAGTCACACGTACTGCTTTGGGTATGAACCTGATGATTACCGGGATGCTGGTGGTACTGGCCTATTTATTCTCGAAATATTTAATGGCGCTGTTTATTACCGACCCGCAGGTGGTCGAGCTGGGCCAGCAGCTGCTGTTTATTGTGCTGTGGTCAATTCTGTTCTTTGGTGCCAGTGCCATTTTCGCTTCGATTATGCGCGCCAGCGGGACTGTCACGGTGCCAATGATTATTAATGTGCTGGCAATTTTACTGATTGAAGTACCGTGTGCCTATCTGTTCAGTCAGTGGTGGGGATTACAAGGCATCTGGTATGCCTATGCGCTGGCCTTTGTCAGTCTGTGTATTTTACAAGGCCTGTATTATCAGTTTGTCTGGAAGAAAAAGACCATTGAGGTGTTGATTTGACGGCAGGAGATAGCGCCTGATTAATTTCCTGAATCACCGCTTGCGCTAATTGCGAAGATAATTGAATACCCTGAATCTCAGCGCCAATACGGCCATTAATCGGTTTGACCTGAATATGTTGATAGTCATAGCTCATGTTAAATTTCCTTCATTTCTCTTTTGATGTTTTTAAAGGTTTCCACTCGGGATGAGCTGATGATGTCAAAACGGCTTAATGAACTACTCGGAGCTAAAGCAACCGAGTTTCCGTAGTGCAACCTAAGTTGCACACATCTCTTTTGACGCTTCTACGGTACTGCGAAAAGAAGTTTTGACACCTCTAGTCGTCTTACGAACACCTCCACGCCCACTAGATGATAAATAATTACCATCCAACTGTGTTCCACAGTCTAAAACTAATTTAATTGCTCTGTTCTTAATAACAATTGATGCATTGTGATCTGCATTATCAGCATGTCCACAACTCACGCACTTAAACCTGTCTTGGCTTTTGCGATTGTCGGGGTGAGTGTGACCGCATGAAGCGCACTCCTGACTTGTATAAGAAGCATGAACCGTAAATACAGCCTTACCTAATTTGACTGACTTATACTTTAAGAATTCTGAAATTCTGTGCCATCCAACATTAAGAATAGCTTTGTTTAACCCTGCTTTGGCTTTAGCCTTATTTGGAATAAAACGCCCGAATTCATCTTTCTTGGGATTAGGCTTTTTGGTCATCTGTTTGGTATTTAGTTTCTCAAAAATAAACACCTGACCGAATCCATTAGCCAAACTTCGACTTGTTTTATGAGCGAAATCCTTACGAATATTGGCTTTTTTTGCATGATGCACAGCAAGTCGATGTTTGATCTTGGCTCTACGATTTGAGCCTTTTACTTGTCGAGCAAGTCTTTTTTGCAATCGTTTAATATAACGATCTGCTTTACTTAAATGATTCTTTTGTTCTTTACTGAAATCGAATTGCTCATGTCCTGCATGAACAGGGATGGTGACACCACGATCTATACCAACAACCACCTTTTGTAGTTGTTCCTCATTCATGTCACGTAAGCGTTTGAGGTGCTTTTCTGAGTATTTATCAGCGTTGAATTTTTTACCGTCAAATTCCGCAATCTCCACATCATCTTTATAACAGAAGCCTATAAAATATTGACCATGTTCTTTGCTAATGTGGATGGATTTTGGCTCTTTAAACTCAGCATGAGCTTTAAAATTTAAAGCTCCGATATTGAATTTCTTACCGCCAATAAATAATTTACGCTTATTGTTTTCTACTCGAAACTCAAATAAATCAGACGTTAAATGGACAGAACCTTTATCAGATTTCTTTTTGCGTCTTGGTCGTCCACATACACCCTTAATGGATTTTTTAAGCGTATTAAACCAATTTACGGTTGAGTTCTTTTGAATGGTACTAGGACAGTTTGCAAGCCAAGAGCTTAATTCATTCGACTTAAAGTGAGAATATTTCTGATCTTGGGTTTCATAATAGTGATTGTATGGTGTGAATTTGCGAGCAAAACCACGATAGTATTTATCTTCATCGCATTTGGCATTCCAAATAAAACGAGCACAACCCATCCACTGACTTAAAATCAGTTTTTGATGTTCAGTTGGATACGCCCTTAATCTGATGCCTGTTAGCAATTAAAAAACCTCTAGTGAATACGCTTATTTTAGCTTAAAATAAGATCAATGTAAATCTAGTGTGTGGTTAATATGTACGAGTGGAGAACAGGTAGATCATGTGTTTTTAACAATATTGTTCATCTAGTATTTGTTACGAAATACCGAAGAGATGTATTAACAATGGAAATGCTTACTGCTTTAAATGAGATTATGAAAGAAACTTGCTTGCAAATGAATTGTGAACTTATTGAGTTTAATGGCGAGGATGATCATATTCACATGCTTGTAAATGTTCACCCTAAACATTCAGTGTCTAATTTGGTGGGTAAACTAAAGGGCAAAAGCTCTTATGTTTTAAGACGATCTTATTGGGATGAGATTAAGGAAAAATTATGGGGCAACCACTTTTGGTCGCCTAGTTATTGCATTGTATCTTGTGGTGGTGCAAGTTTAGAAGTTGTTAAGAAGTATATCGAAAACCAAAGAACACCAACTTCTGAAAAAAATGCAAAAAAATCCATGTCACTAAAAAAGAGCTAACCTGCCCTTAAAAGAGCGAGAATGCGCTCTTTATGCTTATTCAAATCTGTCAAAAACTTGACAGTTTTATTCTGAATTTCAGATAAATAAAAAATGAAATGTGCTGAACAGTCACAAAAAAGCCCGCTTAGCGCAGGCTTCTTTCAAATACAGTTTATTTACGGCCTTTGCCCAGCTGGGTTGCCACCGCCATCACCCGCTGATAGCCACTTGGGACAATCCGCTGAATTAAATCAATAGCTTTGGCATCATTGCCAATCAATAAACGGCGTTTATCTTTTAAAATCGCATCCAGAATATCGCGTGCCGCATGCTCTGCCGGATAACGCAATAATTTATTGAAGGAGCGTATCGACTTTTCTGAGTTCATACCCAGACTGCTCAGACTGTCATTCATTTTCGCGGCGTTGGCAATATTGGTCCGAATCCCACCCGGATGCACACACAGCGCACTCACGCCACAGTTCTGGATATCCAGTTCCTGACGTAACGATTCGGTATAGCCGCGTACCGCAAACTTGGTCGCGTTATAGGCCGATTGGGTCGGCTGCGCAGTAATCCCGAACAGGCTGGAAATATTGACAATATGGCCATCGCCAGTCTGTTTGATATACGGTAAAAATTCTTTGGTGCCATGCACCACGCCCCAGAAATTAATCCCGACAATCCACTCCAGGTCTTCATAAGAGGCACCTTCAACAGTCGATCCTAAGGCCACCCCGGCATTGTTAAAAATCATATTGACCGAGCCATGATCCTGTACGGTCTGTTCAGCCCAGTGCTTCATAGCCGCCCGATCTGCCACATCCACCTGCGCCGTGGTCACTCGCACGTTATAATCACTCAGCAAGGCTTTGGTTTTAGCCAAACCTTCTTCATTAACATCACTTAAAGACAGATGACAGCCCTGCTGGGCCAATAATACGGCCAGCTGCTGGCCAATGCCTGAACCTGCTCCGGTAATCGCCGCGACTTTATTTTTAAAATTTTTCATTCCGCTTCCTTTTTATGGATGGTCTTGCTGCGTCCCTCAGGCACGGCAGCGCACTTCAATTTCACCACTCAAATATAATTTTGACAATAATCATTGTCAACGCAAAAGCCTGCAGATTTCTGTCTGCTGCGTTCAAATCTGAGTGCCAAACTTCGCACTTAGCGCAAAATCTTGTTAATCTATAGGAATATAGGATGTGAACTGGCCTTTTTACTATGACCGAAGCACAACACCCCGCTCCCCAAAATGCGCAGAATACCCAAAATAAAGAGCGCCAATTTAAAGGATTATCGCTGAGCGAGCGCAAACAGCTACGCCGGGAAAAACTGATTGAAGCCGGCCTGCACGCCTATGGCACGCATGGTTTTTTTGCGGTCACGGTGAAAGATATTTGTACCGAGGCCAAACTCACCGAGCGCTATTTCTACGAATCCTTCAAAAAAAGTGAAGACCTGTTCCAGACCATTTTTTTACAGCTGATTGATGCACTGCAACACAATGTGATGCAGGCCATCATGCAGGCCTCGACCAATCCGCAAAAAATGATTGAAGCCGGTTTAACTGCCCTGCTGACTACGCTCAAAGACAACCCGCAGATGGCTCGGATTATTTATATTGATGCCATGCTGGTGCAGGAACTGCATAACCAGGCCACCATTCAGGAAAGCATGGCGCGCTTTGACCGCATGATTCAAGCCTTTGTCATGCTAATGATGCCAAACCTGCAGCATTCAGAACGCGAACTGTCATTAATTGCCAGCGGCCTGAACGGTTATGTCACCCAAATTGCCATCCGCTGGGTCATGAGCGGCTTTAAGCAGTCAATGGATGAAGTGCTTAGCGCCTGTAGCGTGGTGTTCATTTCCCTGCTCGAACATTTTTCCGAAGCAGAGCCAGAAAATACCAAAAAAGCCTGAATCCCTGTCATCAAACTGCAAGAAAAATTAAATATTTGAATCTTTTATTTAAATTTTTTTAAATGAATTCTGGATTCAGCGCATTCTGTACAAAAAATTGTCACAAAACATTGCGAAAATAGCGCTGTCTGCCCTTTCTGCAATGATACTGTCATAATTAATCTTTGTAATAAGCCTGTCATAAATATAAACGGTTCACCGTTCACTTATAGGGTATTGCGTTGTGAAAGATGACTACATTTTAATTGTCGATGATGAACTTCCAATCCGAGAGATGATCCATACCTCATTGGATATGGCCGGCTTTCATTGCTTACAGGCCGAAGATGCCAAACAGGCGCATCAGATGATCGTCGATCAACGCCCGGCACTGATTTTGCTGGACTGGATGATGCCTGGCGGTGTCAGCGGTGTTGATTTATGTCGTCGTTTAAAACGTGATGAAAACCTGGCGGAAATTCCGGTGATCATGCTGACTGCACGCGGTGAAGAAGACCACAAGGTTCAGGGTCTGGATGCCGGTGCCGACGACTACATGACCAAACCGTTTTCTACCCGTGAGCTGGTATCACGCATCAAAGCCGTACTGCGCCGTGCCAATGCCCTGAATGGTGAAAAAACCATTGATGCCAACGGCCTGATTCTAGATCCGGTCAGCCAGCGCGTCAGCTTTGGCGACAACATTCTGGACATGGGTCCAACCGAATATCGTCTTTTGGCCTTCTTTATGACGCATCCGGAACGTGCCTATACCCGTGCACAACTACTTGACCAGGTCTGGGGTGGCAACGTATATATTGAGGATCGTACCATTGATGTGCATATTCGTCGTTTACGCAAGGTGCTGGAGCCATTTGGCGCAGACCGCTTTGTACAAACGGTTCGTGGCACTGGATACCGTTTCTCAACCCGTGCGGATGTCGCCTTAGGTTAATCGCTTTTTATGTATGAACCATACCCTGTCCCCGAACTGGCCCGTGACCACAAGAATGTCCGTTACAGCAGTTTGTGGACTTTTGCCAAACAAGATCTCCGTTTACTGATCTTTTTTTTAGTAATTGCAGGTTTTATTGGTCTCGGAATCGAACAGTTCTGGATCTGTATTTTTATTGGCTTTCTGGCGTTTTTCGCCACCCAAATGCGCTCCCTCTATCTGGTCAATGACTGGATTGCCAACCGTCCCTATGATGTTCCCCCCAATTTGCATGGCATTTGGGGGGCTTTATTATTTAATGTCTACCGCTCGCAGCGTCAGGAACGTATTGTTCAGGCCGAAATGGTCGGGCTGATTGACCGTGCCCAGTCGTCACTAGTGGCCCTGGCCGAAGCGGTGGTGCTGATTGATGATAACCATCAGATCGAATGGTGGAACCCGGCAGCAGAGCGCCTGCTCGGCATTCAGCCACTGGACCGTGGTCGCAATATTTTAACCATTTTGCGCCAACCGGCATTTATTGAATATTTTCATCATATTGATCAGGCACCAGATGGCTTGAAAATCAAATCGACCGTGCTGGATGAACACTATGTGCAGGTCAAAATGACCCGCTTTGGTGGCGAAAGCCGCCTGCTGGTGGCACATGACATGACCCGGATGCACAATCTGGAACAGATGCGCAAAGACTTTGTCGACAATATCTCGCACGAATTACGCACCCCGCTGACCGTACTGAGTGGCTATATTGAAACCTTTACCGACCAGGAAGACATGAATCCGCGCTGGAAACGTGCCTTTGAACAGATGCAGTCGCAAACCCGGCGTATGAATGCGCTGGTCAATGACCTGCTGCTGCTGTCGCGTCTGGAAAATGAAAAGACCATTGCTAAAAACCAGATTATTGACATGCCAAGTCTGATGAACCAGCTGTTTGATGATGCGCATGCCTACAATATTGATTATGGCCATACCCTGAATCTGGATATCGACAGTCATTGCGACCTGATTGGCTCCGATATGGAACTGGCCAGTGCCTTTAGCAATTTAATTACCAACGCCATCAAATACACCCCGAAAGGCGGCACCATTACCATTGGCTGGCATGATGATGGCGAGCATGGCTATTTTAGCGTGCAGGACACCGGCATCGGCATTGATCCGAAACACCTGCCGCGTCTAACCGAACGTTTTTATCGGGTAGATAGCGCGCGTAGCCGTCAGACCGGCGGTACCGGTTTAGGGCTGGCCATCGTCAAGCATGTCTTGATGCAGCACAATGCCCATTTAGAAGTCGAGTCCAAAGAAAATAGCGGCTCAACCTTTAAGGCCGTCTTTCCCAAAGAACGGCTGTATAGCCTTTAAACCGAATACCCATAAAAATGCCCGGATTAATCCGGGCATTTTTCATTTCAATACAAACAGCTTAGAGGCGATGACCCATGGCTTTGCCCATTTCCACCAGAGAATTGGCCTGATACTGCGCATCCCACTGCATTTTATCCTGTTCAAATAAAATCACTGCGGTAGAACCGAGATAGAAACGGCCTAATTCGGCGCCTTTTTCCAGGAACAGGTCATGCTGGTTCAGCTCCAAACGGCCCGATGGTTTGACCTTGCCGGTGGCAACCGTTTCAATACCGGCCACAATCATGGCACCCACCAGCACCACCGCCATCCGGCCCATCTCGGTATCAAACAGGCAGACCATGCGTTCATTACGGGCAAACAGTCCCGGAATATGTTCTGCCGTGGTCTGGTTCACTGAAAACAGCTCGCCCGGTACATACAGAGTTTCAGTTAAGGTACCGGCAAATGGCATATGCACCCGGTGATAATCCCGCGGTGATAAATACACGGTGGCAAACTGACCATTTTTAAATGGCTCGGCCAGCTGCGGATCGGCAATCAGGTTTTCAACCGTAAAGTTCTGGCCTTTGGCCTGAAAAATTGCACCATCTTCAATTTTACCCAGCTGGGAAATCGCGCCATCAGCCGGAGAAACAATGCTGTTCGGATCGGCATCGACCACACGCACCCCATCTTTTAAGGCACGGGTAAAGAATTCATTAAAGGATTTGAATTTCAGGGCATTGCCTTGCTCGGCAATCGACATATCAATTCCGTACTGCATTTTAAATGCCTGAATTACTGCGTTTTTCACCATCGGGTGTTCACTGGCAGCAATTTTACCCACCACACGAGACAACTGGTGCTGGGGTACCACGCGCTGGGCCTGAATAAATAATTGTTTTTTTAAACGAGATGTGAGGCTCAAGACGGCAACTCTCCGGTAATGATAGGACTGTCGAGGCGATTGCCCCATTCACTCCACGCACCTGCATACGCCCGGATTGGCCAACCCAGTAAACGTCCCAGAATATAGGCCAGACCGGAACGATGATGAGACTGGCAGTACACCACCACCAGTTGGCTTAAATCAAAGCCAAGTTGTTCCAGACGTTGCTGCGTGCGTTCTAGCGGATGCAATTTTAAATGATTTTCGCGGTCAAGGGCAGTACTCCACTCGAAATGTCGGGCGCCCGGCATGTGACCGCCGCGTCGCGCCGCCAGTCGCTGTCCGCTATATTCTTCTGCAGTGCGGCAATCCCAGAGTTGCAGTTCAGCACTTTGTACCTGCTCTAATAACGCATCATATTGAATTTGATACTGACCATTCAGCTGTACCGGCACCAAATGCTCAACCGGCGCAAAGCTCGGCAGCTCCGACGAGGTCGGCAGACCGGCCGCCAGCCAGGCATGAATCCCGCCATTGAGCAGGCTAGTGTTTTCAAAACCTAAACAATGTAAATTCCACAGCAAACGCCCGGCCCAGGCTCCGCCTTCATCGTCATAGGCCACCACATGATGCTCAGGGGAAATATTTAAATAGCGGATCAGTTCTTCCAGGCCGTCCTGCTCCGGCAATAAACCCGAAGCATACTCTTCCTGACGCAGCAATAGTTTTGGCTTTACATGTAGCGCATGTGGAATATGCAGCTGTTCATAGACCGAGTTGCGGCTTAAATCGACAATACGTAATTTTTCACTGCCTAAATAGGGCACCATGTCTTCGGCTTCAATCAACAGACCGAAATTGATCGTGGCATCATTCATCGTGGTTGTATGTTTTATCACTATCCTTGTCCCTGATGTTAGCACAAGTCATTTTTAGGATTATCCTGAATTTCTGCATTCCTTGCGCAGAAAAATGGATAGAGGTCAACCCGCCATCAGGGAGAGGACGAGGTCCAGCCTTTGTACTGGACCTGGCCTGTATTTTTGCTTATTCCTGAATATCAAACACCTGACGCAAATAAGCGAGGAAGGTGTCGTTGTCGGTCATGGTTTTGCCCGGACTGTCGGAAATTTTGGCCACCGACTGACGGTTACATTCCACCAGCTTTAACACAATATTCAGCGGAGTTTGTCCCATATCATTGGTTAGGTTGGTGCCAATCCCGAAACTGACCTGAAAGCGGTCTTTAAAGTAGTTGTGTAGCGCCCAGGCTTTTTCCAGGGTCAGGCCATCACTAAAGGTCAGCATCTTGGTTTTGCTGTCAATTTTCAGCTTTTTATAATGGGCATAGGCTTTGTCGCCCCAGCTATACGGGTCACCACTGTCATGGCGCAGGCCATCAAACAGTTTGGCAAAATACAGGTCAAAATCACGCAGGAAGGCATCCATCCCGACCACATCGGTCAGGGCAATCCCCAAGTCACCCCGATATTCCTGTACCCAGGTTTCCAGCGCCGCTTTCTGGAAGTCACGTAAACGCACATCCAGCGCCTGAAAGGCCTGTAAAAATTCATGCGCCATGGTGCCAATTGGAGTAATGCCAAGCTGTTTGGCCAGCAGCACATTGCTGGTGCCGCGGAATACACCCGGCGCGGCGGCATTAATCTGCTGCACCACATGCTTTTGCCAGGCAAAGCTGTAACGGCGGCGTGTACCAAAATCCGAAACCAGAAATGGCGGATCTTCCGGATTCTGCTCGGCGGCATATTGCTGCACCAAGGCCACTTTGGCCTGTAGACGGCGTTCACCTTCGGCCAGCACCTCGTCACTGCGAATACGGCTGAAATACAGCTCATTGACAATGGCCAGCACAAAAATCTCGAACATCATGGCCTGAACCATCGGGCCTTCTACCACAATATCCAGACGCCCTTCACTGTCGATGCCGGCACGAATAAAACGGCGCTTGAGCTGGAACAGTTCCAGATAATCGACAAAGTCGCTTTTGATAAAGCGTAAACTGCGCAAATACTGCAGTTCATCTTCGCTAAATTTCAGGCGGCACAAATGATCCAGCTGTGCATTTAAATCATCCAGAATATCCGCCAGTGGATAGACCGTATCTTCCAGATTACGGCAGCGGAAATGATAGACACTGTGGGTTTGCGGGAATTTATGTAAGACCACCTGTAGCATGGTAAATTTGTACAAGTCGGTATCAAGCAAAGAGTGGATGATTGGTGCCATAAGAGTTCGTTTTTGCTGTACTCCTTGCATTAAAGCATAATTTTTACAGCGATATTTAACCTTTTGTATCGACCATTGGGTAAGAACCTGGCGCTCGGCTAGTCCTCACTCAGCTTCTGAAATTGCTGCTGTTGGCCAAATACCCGGGCAAATTCTTCGGCAGTCAGCTGGCCGGTCTGGACCGCGTGAGCATCACAATCGACCTGACGTAACTGCCGGGCAATACCCCACTCGGCTTTTACAATGGCTGCCATTAGCGCGGTATGACCTTTCTGGTCACGTGCACAGCGGTCGGCGCCATAGGCCAGCAAGGTGCTGACAATTGGCTGATGGCCATAATACGTCGCCATCATTAATGGCGTAAAACCGGCCGAATTACGGACATCGACCGGAAAACCGTGCTGTAAAAATTCCTGAATCACGTCATGCTGGCCACTGCGGGCAGCCGCAAAAAACAGATCAATCAGCTCTTGTGCGGCAGATGATGCTACGGTTTGGCTTGTGGCCGAGAATGAATCTGCTTGTGCCCAGGCTGGTGCTGCGCCTACTCCCAGGCTGAACAGTCCGGCACAGAGCATGGTGAAAATACGCATCTTGCTGCTCCTGTCTGAATAGGCAAAATAAAGAGGTGCCTGTAAAACTCCCCCTAGGGTGCAGGAAAGGTTTGGAGTTTTACAGGACTTTTCGGAGGTGATGCGCTATACCCTAGTCACCAGTTCCTCAAGACCAATCGAGATTAGTCTTTTAATTTTGCAGCTTTAGCTTTAACCGTCGCCAGGTTACCGTTCACCGCTTTGGTCATACGGGTACCGTAGTCTGCATCTGCCTTGTAGAAATAAGACAACATGATGTGCTTGGTTTCTGAATCTTTCACTGCACCTAAGTCAGCAGCCAAGTTCATGATCAGGTCATCTTTCTCTTTAGCTGTGTATGAACGGTACAGCTCACCTGCCTGCTTGAAGTTCTGCTCTTTCACGCCAATTTGCTGTACATGACCAGATAATGGTGTTTGTACCGCACGTGCTTTTTCAGTGGCAGCTTTTGGCTCTTTACGGCTTGGCTCATAGTTCACATCTGAGTCACGCTCAGATACATTCATGTAGCCATCCTGGTTATTGTTGTTCACATTTACCACTGGACGGTTGACCGGAATCTGCTGATGATTGACCCCTAAACGGTACAGCTGTGTATCTGAATAGGAGAAAATACGGCCTTGCAGCAAACGGTCTTCGGAGGGTTCAATTCCCGGAATCAGGTTGCCCGGTGCAAAGGCCGACTGTTCGGTTTCATTAAAGAAGTTTTTCGGCATCCGGTTTAAAGTTAATGTGCCGACTTTGGTTTCCGGAATTAACTCGTTTGGCCAGATTTTGGTGGCATCCAGCGGGTTAAAGTCAAAATTGTTCAGGTCTTTCGGATCAAGGACCTGAATATATAAATCCCATTTCGGATAGTTGCCAGCATAAATATTGTTATACAAATCATTGGTCAGGTGATTAAAGTCCTTGCCCTGCATGTCACGGGTCTGCTCCAGATTCATGCTCTTTACGCCCTGCTGGGTACGGAAGTTAAACTTCACATATTTATATTCGCCTTTGGCGTTATACAGCTTGAAGGCATGCACCCCAAAACCATCTAAATGCCGGTAACTCAGCGGTGTTCCTAGGTTGGAATAGACATAAGTCAGCATATTTACCGACCACGGCTGGCTTTGTAAAAAGTCAAAAATCCGGTTCGGGTCCTGCACATTGGTCACCGGACTTGGCTTCATGGCGTGAATGAAATCTGGAAACTTCATCGCATCACGAATAAAGAACACCGGCAGATTGTTGCCGACCAAATCCCAGTTGCCTTGCTCTGTATAAAATTTCAGACCAAAACCATGCGGGTCACGCAGGGTTTCCGGCGAACCTTTGGGATGAATGACCGTAGAAAAACGCAGGAACACCGGTGTTTTGGTACCGGCTTTAAACAGTGAGGCCACGGTTAAGTCAGATAAATCTTTGGTCGCCACAAATTCGCCATAAGCGCCCGTGCCACGGGCATGTACCACCCGCTCAGGAATACGCTCCCGCCCAAAACGCTGCAGTTTCTGCACCAGTTGTACATCTTGCAGTAACACGGCACCGTTTTCACCGGCAGTGATCGAGTTCTGGTTATCGCCTACGGCTGCGCCATTGTCTTTGGTGAGTACTGCTGCTTGTGTGCTCAATGTCATGGTTGCCAGCATCGCAACCCATAATGAATGTTTCACCATTCCATCACCTCTTGTTTATACTTTCCCTTTCCTGCAGGCAAAAAATAGCAATCATGACAAAATTGTGAAAACGGAATATTTTTATAACCAGAATCGTTTTATTAGATAAAACATCAATCCCATATTGGTTTTAAGAGATTAAATCAACAAAAAGCCGACGTTCTCTGTTTTGGATCGCAATTTGCTACAATCTCTCCCCATCAACACAGTCAGACAGTTCATTCGTATGCGCGCATTATTACAACGGGTTCTTGAAGCCAAAGTGGTGGTAGAGGGAGAAGTCACCGGCCAGATCCAGCACGGTATTCTGGTTTTTTTAGGTTTGGGCAAAGACGATAATCTGGACAAAGGCAAAAAGCTGATTGATAAAATCCTGAAATATCGCTTTTTTGATGATGAACAGGGCAAGATGGGCTGGAATGTCAGCCAGGCCGGCGGCGGTATTTTACTGGTATCGCAGTTTACCCTGATGGCCCAGACCCAGAAAGGTTTACGCCCTGACTTTGGCCCGGCGATGCCCCCCGCGCAAGCCAAAGAACTGTATGATCAGCTGGTGGACTATGCCAAAAGCCAGTTTGCACAGGTAGAAACCGGTATTTTTGCCGCCGATATGAAAGTGCATCTGGTCAATGACGGGCCGGTGACCTTTCAGCTGGAAATTGAATAAGCCAATGCTTGGTGCATAAAAAAGGTCTTCCACTGGAAGACCTTTTTCTTGGGCGTTTCGACGCAGCAATCAGATTGATTTACCAGTTTTCTGCTTAATAAACTGACGCGCCATTTTAATTTTTTCTTTGACCGGTTTCGGCAGCTTTGGTGGTACCAGTTTCGCCACCTGGTTAAACCAGACCAGCAGACCAAAATCACCTTCCATTTTAATGGTGCCATTTTGCATGCCGGTCATAAAGGCAGTCGGATCGCCTTTCATCAGGGTTTTCACGCCCTGCTCGCTGTCGGCGAACTGCAAAATAAAATCGGCTTTTTCAGCATCACCCGACACAGTATCAATGTCGCCATTATTGACAATAATCTGACGGGCAAAACCGGTATCGGTACCAATCTGGATGCGGAACTGACGCTCATGAACCAACTCAATAAATTTAGGGCTGGTACGGGCTAGCTGCTTCATACGCAAAGCCAAACCTGTCACGAGTAAATCAAGCGGATCCGTGCTGACATCAACCAGAGGAAGTTTCACGACAGGAATTGAGGAAAGTTTCATGACGTCCGAGCCTATTGTAATTGTTGGGTTAGATTGCTTTTCATCCTAACATAAACAGCTGATTTTTCAGCAAGGCTTTGTATAACAATCATTATCGAAAGTAAAAAAAAATGTACATGACTGTACATTTTTTGGACGTCTTATCTGTATAGACTTAACGGCTGGAATACTGCTGCTGGTCATCTTCATACACTGGGGTATGTTCGATATAACGTCTTTTGGCCAATGCACGCTCTGCACGACGGTCTTCGCGTAGCAAAAGCAATGTCACAACAATCATCGCCAGGGTTAATGCAGACAGATAGCTGTAGGTCACAGGCAGTTCAAAAACAGTTTGTACGCTAAAACGGACCGTTTCCAAAATACCCCAGAATGCCATACCGGCCAACATGAAGCTTAACCAACGACGATAAGGCGAAAAGAAAACAGCAATCAAAGCAGCCGCTACCAAGCTCAAGCCGACTATAGTTGCTAAATTCGCTGTTAACATAAAAACCTCCGTCCAAAAATGGATGTGGATCTTGTCGAGTCCCCATGCCATCTTCAATACTTGTAAATGAATGGCAAGGCCAATTTCAAATCTATGGAAGCATTATGAGTAGTTTTCTGGATAAAAAAAGACTTAAATTTTGACCACGCGACACAAATTGTCGCAATATTATATTGTCATTACACTTTTTTAATTTTAAAGATTTCTGAAGATAAGGCTACTCCTTCTTTCGCGTGTCATTACAAAAAAACAACCTGCAAAACTGCCCTGAAAAATATTTTTTTCGATGTTTTTAAAGCAGATTTCGATTCAGTCAAAAAATGAACATTTGCCCTTGTTCACTGATTTTGCATAAAAAAAGCGCAGCCCTTATGCTGCGCTTGATTCAACCTGTGATGTGCTTAAGCCCGGTTCAGGTCTTTATCATGGACACCTAATAGATACAAAACACCATCCAAGCCAACGCTGGAAATCGCCTGATTGGCATTTTCACGTACCAGCGGTTTGGCACGGAAAGCAACCCCCAGACCGGCAATGGATAGCATTGGCAGGTCATTGGCACCATCACCTACCGCAATGGCCTGCTCCAGAGAAATACCCATTTTCTCGGCCAGTTCACGCAGCAACAGGGCTTTACGCGCACCATCCACAATATGGCCTTTCACTTCCCCGGTTACCACGCCATGCTCGACATCCAGAATATTGGCATGTACTTCATCAATCCCCAGCTTGTCCTGCAGATATTCGGCAAAGTACTGGAATCCGCCCGATAGAATCGCAGTGCGATAGCCCAGGGCTTTTAAGGTCGAAATCAGACGCTCGGCGCCTTCGGTGACAGTTAGACGCTCGGCGATTTTTGGCAGAACCGACGCATCCAGACCTTTTAGCAAGGCCACACGGGCACGGAAACTTTGCTGGAAATCCAGCTCGCCCTGCATGGCACGCTCGGTAATTTCAGCCACTTGTGCACCGACACCGGCTTCAATCGCCAGTTCGTCAATCACTTCCTGCTCAATTAAGGTTGAGTCCATGTCAAAGCAGACCAAACGACGGTTACGGCGATAAGCATTGTCTTCCTGTACCGCGACATCGACGCTTAGCGCGTTGGACAGGCTTAAACAGGCGGCACGCATGGCTGCGGCATCGAGCATCTGACCGCTTAAACCAAACTGCACACAGGCACGTTTTGGCCCCTGGCTGGAACCATCTGCTGCCGGACGGCCAGACAGACGGGTCACGGTCTCAATATTGAAACCCTGGCTGGATACAATTTGTGTTACTGCCTGCAGATGAGAGGCATTGAGTTCTGGCGCCAAAGCCGTCACGATGTAACGAGTACGGCCACCTTCATTGACCCATTGTTCATACTCTGTTGCAGAGATCGGTTTAAAGCGCACAGTTAAGCCAATATCATGTGCTAAAATCAGGATCTCTTTCATGGCTAATGCGGTAGCCGTCTGGTCATCTGATGAGACGACAATACCTAAAGTCAACTGGTTATGAATGACCGCCTGACCGACATCTAAGATTTGTAAGGAATGAGCGGACAGAACCTGCATTAATCGAGTAAACTGATTCGGTTGGTCAGGTCCTAAAAATGATATAAGAATGATTTCTCGCATGAATTGACTCGGGTCTGAGCTACAACTATTGTTAGAATCATAATCGAAATTAAGTAGAATTACTTTGGAAGTTTACGTTGAATGCGCCTAGACAAGGGCTATTTGCTAGCCTACTGACCATAAGTTTTGCCTTGCATACCTTTTTACTGGTACTGGCAACGACTCACCAGCTCAATGAAAATCAGGCCAGTCAAGGCCAGCTGATCACCAGCCAGCTGATCACAGACAGCCTGTCCGAGCTGGAACCGGCCAATACCGTTTCACTGGCGCTTCTGGCCGATCGTTATGCCACCAACCCGAGTATTGCCTCAATTCGGATTCTGAATACCAACAATCAGGTGCTGGCCACCGGTGGCCTGGCCAAAACCCGTCAGGGTGAAGTCTTTGTACGCGATGCGCTGCAAAACGAAAAGAAAGTCGGCACCATTGAAGTGACCCTGGTCAAACCAAGTATTGGCGAAATTCTGCGTACCCAGTGGATGGCGATTCTCAGTTCGCTGTTTATTCATGCCCTGCTGTGGCTGGCCTATCGTGCGATTGCCCGTCCAAGCCGTTCAGAATATCTGGCGCGTATCAACAATGAATCGCGTCTGAAACACGAAATCCAGAATCTGACCCAGGCACTGGAGCAGGAAAAACACAATACCGCATTGGCGATTGCACAGGCGCAGCAACAGGCCAAAGCCGCACCAAAACTGAAAGAAAACAAACCGGCCCCGGTTGATCAGCATACAATTTCGTTAAACATCCAGTTCTATGATCCGAAACAGTTGATGGATACGGTCAACAAAACCGTTTCGGTGCCGTATTTTAATCTATGCCAGATTTTCCTGAACAAGAGCATCGAGCTGTGTGTGCAGCACTATAAACTTAGCCAGCAGGATATCACCACGGTACAACCATTCCATGAAGATGGCGCCACCTTAAGCATGTCGGCCGATAAACCGAATGCGGCACCGTGTCTGGCGATGATTGGCACCGTGTTCCAGCTGCTGTCTGAAGTGCTGTATAAACGCTACCGTGAAGAAAAACGCTTTGTGCTGCAAACCCGCAGTGCACTGTCCAGCCCGGTCGATGCCATGCAGCTGTCTTCGGTGCAGGCGGCAGAACGCTTGGTCAGCCAGCTGTCAGCTAAGGAAAATGCGGTGCATTTACCGCATGAATTACTGAAAACCCTGTCCGATCATTATGAACTGGTCAGTATGCCAAACCCGACCAATGTGCTGACCCGGCATGCCTATATGGTCAATGGCATGGACAGTGAAGCGGCCGAACTGGCCCAGCAGTTAAGAACTGAAATTTTACGTGGCAAGCACTCTAAAGCGTCTTAAGACGCAGCAGCTGCTGTCGTCTGATCAAAATCCTGACCCGTGTCAGGATTTTTTGATAGAGGCTTAGAGTTTGAGGAGCTTTTTTTGCAGTAAATAGGCCTGTGCACTGTGCAGGGGCTGTTCCGGTTCCGGCTGCACTTTCTGCCAGTGGCCATCGGACTGCAATTCCCAGGCATTCTGGTTGTCATTTAAATAGCTGCGTAAACCATCTTCGACAATACATTTCTTGATCTTGCTGTCCAGAATCGGGAAACAGGTTTCAACCCGTGAGAACAGGTTACGTCCCATCCAGTCAGCGCTGGCACAGAACAGTTTTTTCTCGCCGCCATGTTCAAAATAATAGACGCGGGTATGTTCCAGGAAACGACCGACAATCGAACGCACCCGGATATTGTCTGACATGCCCGGCACTTGGGGAATCAGGCAGCAAATCGAACGGATAATCAGATCAACCTGCACCCCGGCCTGCGAGGCACGGTATAGCGCCGCAATCAGTTGTGGCTCGGTCAGGGCATTGACTTTAATCATGATCTGCGCGGCTTTGCCGGCCTGGGCAAATTCAATTTCCTGTTCAATCAGTTTCAGCAGTTCAGTGTGCAGGGTGAACGGCGCATGCAGCAGGTTTTTCAGTTTGGCCATTTTGCCCATGCCGGTCAGTTCCTGGAACATGCGGTGCACATCTTCACAGATATCCGGCTGGGTGGTCATCAGGCCGTAGTCGGTGTACATGCGCGCATTGCCGGCATGGTAGTTACCGGTGCCCAAGTGCACATAACGCACCAGCTGGTCCTGCTCGCGGCGTACCACCAGAATCATTTTGGCATGGGTTTTATAGCCGACAATGCCATACACCACTACCGCACCGGCTTCCTGCAGCACGTTGGCAACCATGATATTGGATTCTTCGTCGAAGCGGGCACGTAGTTCAATGACCGCAGTGACTTCCTTGCCATTACGTGCCGCTTCAGCCAGTACCTGCACAATTTCCGAGTCCGGACCACTGCGATACAGGGTCTGTTTAATTGCCAGCACATGCGGATCTTTGGCCGCTTCTTTGAGCAGGCTGATCACCGGCTGAAAAGAATCAAACGGATGATGCAGCAATACATCCTGCTTTTTCAGCACCTCAAAAATTGGTTTCTGCTTGCGAAATACCGGCGGAATCACCGGGCTAAAAATCGGATATTTCAGTTCCGGACGGTCAAAACTGGTGGTGAGACGCGACAGGTTAATCGGGCCACTGGTCTGATACAGCTGCTGCTGATCCAGATCAAACTCATCTAGCAAGTAGTCAATAATACTCTGCGGGCAGTCATCTTCAATTTCCAGACGCACCGCACGGCCGAAACGGCGTGATGACAGCTCATCTTTTAAGGCCACCGCCAGATCATCGACATCTTCCGACAGAATCAGGTCGGCATTTCGGGTCACACGAAAAGCATAGCAGCCGGTGGCTTTCATGCCCGGGAACAGGTCATTGATATGCTGCTGGATAATTGCCGTCAGGAAAATCTGTTCCTCCCCTTCCCCGGCCACTTCAGGCGGCAAGGCAATTAAGCGCGGCAAGGAACGTGGGGCTGGCACAATCGCCATTTCAATTTCACGGCCAAAGGCATCCTTACCTTCCAGACTGACAATAAAGTTCAGGCTTTTATTGACCAGTCGCGGAAACGGATGTGATGGGTCCAGACTGATTGGGGTCAGTACCGGCTGGACCTGTTTGGCAAAATACTGGGCAATCCAGGGTTTATGCTTGTCCTGAATTTGCGGATATTGAATAAAACGAATCCCGGCCTGCTGCAACTGCGGCAGAATGTCCTGATTTAAGGTGCGATATTGCAGCTCGACCGCCGCATGAATTTCTTCAGATAACTGTGCCAGCACCAGTTCGGTCGGAATTGCATCCGGGGTGCGGGTCAGGGCATTTAAATCCAGCTGTTTCATTAAACCCGCCACGCGGATTTCAAAAAACTCATCCAGATTTCGGGAAAAAATAATCAGAAAGTTTAAGCGTTCCAGCAGCGGCAGACGCTCATCCAGCGCTTGGGCCAATACCCGTTGATGGAACTCGAATAATGCCAGTTCCCGATTGAAATAGGTCATGGATGAATGCTGAAAATCGCTCATATCTCACTCTATGCTGTCTTACAACAGTCTGTTTGTGCCGCCTCTGTGAGGGCATCTTAGAAATTGAATATGACAGTTGTGTTACAAAAATGACCAAATGATGAAAATTAGCCCAAATTTGTTCAAAATAAAAATCTGTTTTTTTATCATTTTTTTGTTTTTTATCTAAGTAAAAAGACAGCATATTCAATATGCTAAAGCCTCCTTGCCTTAATGACAGCCAGATGACAGCTGTCCTTTATTGGCGCTGCCGGCTGGCCCAATAGCTGGCCAGTGCCGGTCCAGAAATATTGTGCCATAAACTGAAGATAGCACTCGGTACCGCAGTCACCGGAGATGCGGCAAAATGCACCGCCGCCAAGGCCACACCTAAGCCAGAATTCTGCATTCCGACTTCAATCGACACCGCTTTGCTGTCGGCATAGGGCAATTTAAATAAACGCGCCGCCCAGAAACCGAGTAAATAGCCCAGGCCATTGTGCAGCATCACCACCGCTAAAATCAGCAAGCCGCTTTCCAGAATCTGTGCCCGGCTGCCGGCAATAATTGCCGCGACAATGGCAACAATCGCCACCACCGAAACCAGCGGCATCAGGGTAATGGAACGCTCCACCTGAGTTTTAAACAGCGTGCGCAGCAGCAGGCCCAGTACAATCGGGAACAGTACCACCTGTAAAATCGAGCTCAGCATGGACCAGGCATCAATTTCAATCCACTGGCTGGCCAGCACAAAGAAAATTGCCGGGGTCAGCAGCGGCGCCAGCAAGGTCGACACCGAAGTACAGGCCACCGACAAGGCGGTATTGCCTTTGGCCATATAGGTAATTACATTGGAAGCCGTACCACCCGGGCAGCAGCCAACCAGAATCACCCCAATGGCAATTTCCGCCGGTAACCGGAACAAGGCACATAACAGATAGGCCAACAGCGGCATCACCATAAACTGCGCAGCCACGCCAATCGCGACCGCTTTCGGACTTTGCAGCACACCTTTAAAATCCTGCAGCGACATGGTCATGCCCATACCAAACATGATGATGCCAAGCATCCAGGTGATATAGGCTTTTAACCAGACAAAAGCCTCTGGCTGATACATGGCAATCACGGCAAACAGCAGCACCCACAGGGCAAAAGTTTTCTGTACAAACTGGCTAAAACCTAACACCATAGACCTCGGCACGTTCTGAATGAATGATTCGGGCCAATCAGGCCAGGCTTGGCTGTGCAGCAGGCTGTAACAGGCCCAACACATCTTTGCTATAGACCCGTTTTACCCCATGCGCTAGCATCTCCTGCCAGGCATGTTGCAATGAACCTTTCAGGTCTATGCCTTTGCTGGCATCGGCAATGACAAAGGTATTAAAGCCCAGCTTGCAGGCATCTATGGCGGTCCAGGCCACGCAAAAATCGGTGGCAATGCCGGTAATAAACACCGTGTCGATACCACGCGCTTTTAAATAGCCAGCGAGACCGGTGGTGGTTTTCTGATCCGCTTCCATAAAGGCCGAATAGCTGTCAATTTGTGCATGAAAACCTTTACGGATAATCAGCTGCGCCTGCGGCAAGTCCAGTGCCGGATGCAGTTCGGCATCGGCTGTGCCCTGGACGCAATGTGCCGGCCACAGCACCTGCTCGCCATATTCCAGCATCACCACTTCATACGGCTGTTTGCCCGGATGATTGTCGGCAAAAGAAATATGATTCTGCGGATGCCAGTCCTGGGTCAGGACAATATTGTCGAAGACCTGTCCCAGCTGGTTAATGATCGGAATAATCTGATCGGCATCAGCGACGGCCAAATTACCGCCCGGCGTAAATCCATTTTGTACATCTACTACGATCAATGCCGTCTGCGCTTGCATAACACCTATCCATGTTTCGCTTATTGTCAGCGTCCTAGCATATACCAAATGGATGGTTTTGTTGCAGTGGAATCATTGGACTGCACGGTGAAAACAAAACAGCCCGCATATGCGGGCTGTCTGAAGGGGTCGTTACAATGCGTGTTTAGTTTTGAATACGACGCACCAGCAGTAACATAAAGATGGCAGAGATCACGATACATGGAATCGCGGCAGAGATCACCCCTGCTGCACCAAAGCCAGCCGTTAACAGTGAACCGGCAATCGCAGGCCCAAGCATCGCACCAACACGGCCCACGGCAGATGCCACACCAATACCAGTACCACGCACTTCAGTTGGATACACGATACCCCCGAAGGCATACAGTACGCCCTGACAACCAATGACGAATGCACCCACCAGCGCAGAGGCCAGATACATTTGGGTTAATGAGCCTGCAGCGTTCAGTGCCAGCAGACCGGCCAGAATACCGCCGTACATCAACAGAATGACATAGGCTTTTTTCCAGCGATCGGTCAGCATACCCAAAATCACCGTACCAATCGTCGCGCTGACCATAAAGTAGAACTGTGCAGTTGCGCCTTCTTTACGCGAGAAGCCCAGTTCCTGGAACAGCGACGGTAACCAGCTCAGCATGATGTACACCACCATCAGGGTGAAGAAATAGCTGACCCAGATGAACATGGTACGGAGCAGGTTGTTCGAGTTAAACAGATCCTTAAACGAACCTTGTGGCGTAGCTTCTGCTGTCGTATTCGCAGCCTGATCTTTGGCTTTTAAATATTCCTTCGATTCTGGCAATAACCACATCATCACTGGAATGATGATAATCGGTAATAAACCGCCCAGGTAGAAAATGTTTTTCCAGTTAGAACCGAAATCGGTACTGGCAATTAACGATAAAATCGCAGCACCGACTGGCATACCACAGTACATCAGACCTACGGCACGGCCACGGTTTTGTGGTGATACCGCTTCAGAGGCCAGCGTAATCAGAATTGGCATGGCAGCACCCAGACCGGCACCGGCCAAGAAACGTACCGCCAGCAATGAGTTAAAGCTATTGACCCATACGGTACATAAAGTAAAGACCGCAAACACGGCAGTTGACCAGATTAGCACCTGTTTACGGCCAATACGGTCTGCCACGCGTCCACCAACCAGTGCACCAGGCAATAAACCCAGAATCCCTGCACTAAAAAACACCCCCAATTGCGAGCTATCGAGGCCAAAATGCTCACGGATACCAGCTGCGGCAATACCTGCTGCCTGGATATCCAAGCCTTCAATGACCGCAATCAAGAAACAGATGGCTACTGTCACAATCGCATGTCGATTATCTGATCTTTCCATTGGAGAATCCTTGTTTCAATCAGTGTTTATAAAAGGTTAAGACCGCCATCATCTATGAGGATGTCCTCTGAATTAACTACCAATAAGTGGAATAAAGCCCCGGTCTGGCAAAAAATTAATAGACATTTCTTATTTTAAGACACGCAAACATATAGTTTTAGAAAGACTTAATTGAGGCATATCAATTTAAAAAAACAATAAAATTCATATAAATATCAAAGGATATAAATAAACAGACAGTCAAAACTATTATTTTTATTTAGATCTGAAAAAAATCATTCCGAGCTGGTTTAAGCAGGAAATGGCATTAAAAAAAAGGCTATTCAAATAATTTTCAGGTCTAGTTTAAGTGTTTTTTTATCTTAATTCTGACCCTTTTACCTGGTTTTCGTGGCTTTTTACTTTTTTACTGCATTTTCCAGGCAAAATTGCTGTCCGGACAGCTTCTATAGACCTATGCTTACTCGCCAGTTCATTCTAAAGTCGAAGATGAACCTGAACTGCTGTAAAAGCACCAACTTATGCCTTATACCGGACTGTTTTGAGCAGCGGATAAAGTTGATATTGGCTTTGACTTACGCATATTGTTCTGACACACTGAATCAGTCATAATTTGCATAAGCATTATTCAATCATGACTTATTGAATTCTGACTCAAATCAAAATACTGCAACCATCCACGTTTTCTGTTTCTACGAACTTTTGTGGATGGAAAAATAGGATATTTTTTCAAAATGACTCAGCAAGCACAGACCATTCAAGGCTCAATTGTCGCAATCGTCACCCCAATGTTAGAAGATGGCAGCGTAGATTGGAAAGGTCTCGAGAAGCTGGTTGAGTGGCACATAGAACAAGGCACGAACAGTATTGTGGCCGTGGGCACGACAGGTGAAGCCTCTACATTAAGCATGGCTGAACATACACGTGTGATTAAAGAAATCATTCGCGTGGCCAACAAACGTATCCCGGTGATTGCTGGTACTGGTGCAAACTCAACGCATGAAGCGATCGAACTGACCAGAGAAGCCAAAGAACTCGGCGCCGATGCCGCACTTCTCGTCACGCCATATTATAACAAGCCAACCCAGGAAGGGTTATATCAGCATTATAAGACTATTGCCGAAGCAGTGGATCTGCCACAAATCCTGTATAACGTTCCGGGCCGTACTGGCGTCGACATGTCCAACGAAACAGTGATTCGTCTGGCCGACATTCCACAAATTGTGGGCATTAAAGATGCCACTGGCGATGTACCACGTGGCCGTGAATTACTGGCCGGTCTGGCGGGTAAAGACATGACTGTCTATTCAGGTGATGATGCCACTGCCTATCAGTTAATGCTGGCTGGTGCCAAAGGCAATATCTCGGTTACGGCCAATGTGGCACCAAAAGTCATGAGCGAAGTTTGTGCCGCAGCCATTGCCGGCGACAATGACAGCGCTGAAGCACGTAACAATACAGTTGCAAATTTACACAATATTCTATTTTGTGAATCAAACCCAATTCCGGTGAAATGGGCACTTCATGAAATGGGCTTAATTGGTACCGGCATCCGCCTGCCATTAACGCCACTTGCAGAACAATATCGCGCACCGTTACGTGAAGCTTTACAGGCTTCGGGTGTCATTTAATAAGAGCACAATATTATGCAATTACGTTTTGGTTTAATCGCTGCACTTTCAGTGGTAAGTTTGGCAGGTTGTAGTTCTTTAGCCATCAGCAATGGCTCTCTGGATTATAAAGACACCACCACCCTTGCGCCCTTACAATATCCTGAAGGTGCTGTGGCCCGACCAGCAACGCCATTGTATCCTGCACCAACGGTTGACCCACTGGCCATTGAACATGCACCGAAGCTGGAAAACAGCCGTGGCAACCGTTTCGCACTTCCTCGTCCTCCAGCCGTAGAGCCGACTCAGGCCGCTGCTGTACAGGACAACACCGCGCCAGGTCGTCCACAACCGGTTGTAGATGGAAATCAAAATCCACTGCTCAAAATAGATGGAAATTCTGCTACAATTTGGCAGTATACGCTTGCCACACTCAGCAGCCTGAACCATAGCATTATTGGTCAGAGCAAAAACCGTTACGAAGTCACCATCTCGGTCGATCAACAGACCTACGTCTTAAGACTCACCTCTGTCGGTACAAGTAACAACCTGGCTGTGTTCAACGCCGACAACAGTTTTGCAGACAAAGAAAAAGCTGCAGACCTGTTGGCCCAGATTTACCAAAATTGGCCAGCCTAGACATTACTAGGCATTTTTTTCTGAAAAAGGTTCCCTCATGTTAAAACAAACCTTGCTCTATACTGGTAAAGCGAAATCTGTTTATACCACAGATAGTGAAGACCACTTGATTTTAGTCTTTCGTGACGATGCCTCTGCGTTCAATGGCGAAAAGATCGAACAACTAGATCGTAAAGGTAAGGTGAACAACCGTTTTAACGCCTTTATTATGGAAAAACTGGCTGAAGCCGGTATTGAAACGCATTTTGAAAAACTGCTAACCCCAAATGAAGTGCTAGTGAAAAAGCTGAGCATGATTCCGGTTGAATGCGTAATCCGTAACTATGCAGCTGGTTCTCTGTGCCGTCGCCTCGGTGTCGAAGAAGGCAAGGAACTGACCCCGCCAACATTTGAACTGTTCTTTAAAGATGATGCCTTAGGCGATCCAATGGTCAACGAATCTCAAGCAATTGCGCTGGGTTGGGCGACTGCTGAGCAGCTGGCACAAATGAAAGAACTGACTTACAAAGTTAACGATGTACTAAAAGCCCTGTTTGATGCCGGCAACATGATTCTGGTCGATTTCAAACTTGAATTTGGTGTGTTCCACGACCGTATCGTGCTGGGTGATGAATTCTCTCCAGACGGCTGCCGTCTATGGGACAAAGACACCAAGAAAAAACTCGACAAAGACCGTTTCCGTCAAGGTTTAGGCGGCGTGGTTGAAGCCTATGAAGAAGTTGCGGCACGTTTAGGCATCAACCTCGACAATATCTGATCATCTCCAAGATGAACGATAAAAAAACCGGATCAGCTGATCCGGTTTTTTATTGGCTGAGTTTTCTCACTCTCAATCGAAAAAACAAATTCAACTTATAAAAATGATCGTTTTTACATATTTTTAGTTTTGACCTATGCTTAAGCACATAGGCAAGACACGGTAAATTTTACAGTGACTGCCGATCAGTTTCGTTAATCCTCGCGGATGTTCTCTCCCAATCTAACATCCAGTTTGGCCCAATTCATCCCTCTGAATTGGGCTTTTTTTTATTGCTACTGTTGCTGCTGCATCCAGCGCCGCTGCTGTAAACGCTCGGCTTCAACTTCGCGTTTATTGCGCGCCGATTCATACAGCTTGGTGCCTTTTAATTCTGGCGGCAAATAATCCTGCAATACAAAATGCTCCGGATAATTGTGCGGATACAGATAATCCACCCCGTAGCCCTGCTCTTTCATCAGCTTGGTCGGCGCATTACGCAAATGTAACGGTACCGGCAAATTGGCGGTTTTTTCCGCCAAGTCCAGCGCCTTGTTAATGGCCAGATAGGTACTGTTACTTTTGGCACTGGTGGCCAGATAGACTGCACATTGGCCCAGAATAATCCGCGCTTCCGGCATACCAATCACCTGCACTGCGCGGAAACATTCACCGGCCAGCAACAAGGCATTTGGGTTGGAATTGCCAATATCTTCCGAGGCAGCAATTAGCATACGCCGCGCAATAAACAGCGGGTCTTCTCCACCCTTGAGCATGCGCGCCATCCAGTACAGAGTCGCATCCGGGTCACTGCCGCGAATCGACTTAATAAAGGCCGAGACCAGATCATAATGCTGCTCGCCAGATTTGTCGTAACGGGCAATATTCTGCTGCGCCACTTTCACGACCAGGGCATTGTTAATACTGTTTTCTGTGTCCGGCTCAAAGGTGCCAGCAATCAGCTCGAGTAAATTGAGTGCCTTACGTGCATCACCCGCCGCAAACTGCACCAGTGCTTCAAACTCTTCAATCTGGATATAACGTTCTTTTAAGAAGCTATCATTCTGGACGGCCTGGGTCAGCAGCTGCTGGATGGCCTCGGCACTCAGTGCATTTAAGGTATAGACCTGGCAGCGCGACAGCAAGGCACTGTTCACCTCAAAAGACGGGTTTTCCGTGGTGGCACCAATCAGGGTAATTTTGCCCTTCTCGACTGCATTTAATAAGGCATCCTGCTGGGATTTATTAAAGCGGTGAATCTCGTCAATAAACACCACCGGCGTTAGTAAATCGCCGCCATCGGCAATCACTTCACGTAATTCCTTAACCCCGGTATTGAGCGCAGACAGACTGACAAAAGGACGATCAACCGCCTGCGCCAGCAACAAGGCAATGGTGGTTTTTCCAACGCCAGGTGGCCCCCAGAAAATAATCGAGGGCAAATGGCCCTGATCAATCATTTGGCGTAACGGGGCCTGCTCCCCCAGAAGATGATCTTGACCGATAATCTGTGACAGATCGCGCGGGCGCAAACGTTCAGGAAGTGGAATATGGCTGTCTGACATAGAAGGTTTTCTGTACAAAGCTGCGGCTGAGTGTACTATGTTATGGCAAAATGAAGTATTTCAATAGCCGATTTTTTAGCGCTTGCTGCGGGAAACTCAGCCTGAGTGTCGGCAGTTGTTTTATCAGGTTTAAATCGCCAATTTTGCTCTTAAAGATACAGACGGCCTAAAAATTTAACGTACCCAGCGCACAATATAGTCTTCAATTTCTTCTTCATTGACTTCCGTTTCAGAAATACAGCGGCCAGCGGCCGATTTTTTGGCGCGAATCACACTCTGGCGTGAACCGGTATTTAAATAATGCCAGGACGGCAGGTTTTTACCTTCTTTTAAACGGCGATAGGCACAGCTTGGCGGTAGCCAGTGAATACTGTCCAGCTTTTCCGGCGTTAACTGGATACAGTCCGGTACCTGTTGCTGCCGGTTCGGATAGTCCGAACAGCGGGCGGTCGTACAATCCAGCAGCTTGCAGGCCACTTTGGTATAAGCCACTTCATGACTGTCTTCATCTTCCAGCTTGACCAGGCAGCATAAACCGCAGCCATCACACAGCGCTTCCCATTCTGCCTGGGTTAAGGCTGTTAACGGATAGTTTTTCCAGAATTGGGGACGAAGCTGATCAGACATGATGCACAACACTACAAAATAACCGGTCTATTATAACAGTCTTCTACAAAAGCATGTGCTATGTCATAGATACAATAGAATCATAGACTTAAATAAATAGTTGAACACTTAATAAACAAAAGCAAAACAATCAAATCAGCGACTTGCCCCTATACTTGATCAAGAAGTATAAAAACACATGGAGAAAAATTATGTTTCGTTGGGCCATTATCTTCGCTGTAATCGCACTTATTGCCAGTCTACTCGGTTTCGGTGGTGTCGCTGGTTTATCTAAAGATTTCGCGGTCATTCTGCTGGTTATTGCTGTTATTCTGGCAATTGTCGGCTTCCTGTCCCGCGGCAAGGTATAGTTTCTTATACCCTGACCCTCACAAAAAAGAAGGATGCAAATCCTTCTTTTTTTATGCCTGTGTTTAGACCGACAGCAGATACAGACAGATTATTCTTTGAAAAATAACTTAAAAATATTTTCTCACATTTGTTTAGGCCCATTGAAATGTTTTTCAAACCGCTGTCTCATTTTTATGTTTTAATCGAATTATTTCAAAAAACACAAGGATTGGACGCATGACTTTAGCAATCAAAACTCGCGAAATTCAGTATACGGCGGCAGATGGTAGCCAGTTGGTTGGTTATTTTGCTGCACCCGAAACCGATGCACCAGTCGCGGGTGTGATTGTGGCACCGGAATGGTGGGGCCGAAATGAATATATTGAACAGCGTACCCGCGAACTGGCAGAACATGGTTATGCCGCCTTGGCCATTGATATGTATGGCGACAAGAAAAATACCACCACGGCTGCCCAGGCCAATGAATGGATGAGCCAGACCTTTGAAGACCCGAATACAATTGTGACTCGTGCGTCTGCGGCTTTGGACACTTTAGCTGCCCAACCGGAAGTAAATCAGGCTAAACTGGCAGCCATTGGCTTCTGTTATGGCGGCAAAGTGGTGCTGGATTTGGCCCGTTCAGGCGCCAACCTGCAAGCCGTTGCGACTTTCCATGCCATTCTGGCGGCCAGAGAACCGGCGCAGGAAGGCAAGGTACAGGCAGAAATTCTGGTGCTGCATGGTGAACTGGACAGCATGGTAACGCTGGATGATGTGGCCAGCTTCCGTGAAGAAATGCACGCTGCCCAGGTAGAACATGACGTGATTGTGTTTGAAGATGCCAAGCACGGCTTTAGTAACCCGCTGGCCGATGAACGTGCCAAAGCCAATGGCGTCGACCTCGGCTATAGCCCGATAGCAGAACAGCAAAGCCTGGATGCCATGTACCAATTATTACAACGCCGTTTGGCCTGATTCTGGCATGAGGCCATATATATTGAAAAAGATTAATGAATTTGAATAGAGGATAGAAGAATGACCGAACAAGACTGCCCATATTGCAACTTTGATGAATATGATGTCATTGCCAAAAATGATTATGGCGTGATTCTACCTGAACCGAACGCATTGTCTAAAGGCCACTGTGTCATTATCCCTCTACGTCATGTCAGTTCTTTTTTTGATGTTACCGACAAAGAACGTAAAAGCCTGATGTCGCTGCTGGAACTGGCGCGGAATGAATTACAGCTGCGCCATCAACCGGCAGGCTTTCATGTCGGCTTTAACGATGGTGATGTGTTTGGCAGCCCATCGCAGCATTTGCATATCCACATTATTCCACGCTATGAAGGTCAAATCCTCAAGCTGGACCAACGCTGGGGTATGAGCGGCAGCATCTAAGCCTTGCCGCGACCAAAACAGAAGGTGATGCTATTGCATCACCTTTTTTATTGCCTGCTGCATCGGCAAGATTTGGGTATACTAGGCGCCTGCTTAACAGTTCCGGTTCTCATGTCTGCCTTTTCTTTTTCCCACGCCCTGCTTTCCTGGTTTGATGTACACGGTCGCCATGACCTGCCCTGGCAGGTGGCCGATGATCCGTATAAAGTCTGGGTATCGGAAATCATGCTGCAGCAGACCCAGGTCAAAACCGTGCTGCAATATTTCGAACGTTTTATTCAGCGTTTTCCCGATGTGGAAAGCTTAGGCCGTGCCTCCTGGGATGAAGTGGCGCCATACTGGGCCGGACTCGGTTACTATGCCCGGGCACGCAATCTGCATAAAGCAGCTGGCATAGTGGCCCAGCAAGGACATTTTCCGGAAAATCTGGAACAGTGGATGGCCCTGCCCGGCATTGGCCGCTCGACCGCAGGCGCACTGATGTCTTTGGGCCTCAGACAATACGGCGTGATTATGGATGGCAACGTCAAAAGGGTGCTGGCGCGCTTTTTTGCCATTGAAGATGATCTGTCCAAACCGGTACATGAACGGGCCTTGTGGCAGCTGGCAGAACAGCTGTGCCCGACCGAACGTAATCATGACTACACCCAGGCGATTATGGACCTCGGTGCCACCATCTGTACCCCGAAAAAACCCTTATGTCTGTACTGCCCGATGCAGCAGCACTGCAAGGCTCACCAGCAGGGCCTAGAAGCCGAATTACCATTTAAAAAACCGAAAAAAGCGGTGCCTGTGAGACAGGCCCAGGTATTGCTCTTACACAGTGATGGCCAGTGGCTATGGCAGCAGCGGCCAAATAGCGGCCTCTGGGGCGGATTATGGTGCCTGCCGATTATTGATGATCCAGCGCAGTTTCAGGTGCTCTGTCAGCGTCTGGGCCTGAAACAGCGACAACAGCAGCTGCAGATTTCACACAGCTTTACCCACTTTACCTGGCTGCTGGATGCCAGTGTAATTCCGGTCGAGCCGGACCAGCAGGAACATCTGGCGATTGAGCTGGACGCCGAATGGATGACGCCGGCACAGGCCACTGCACGTGGACTGCCGACCGCCATGAAAAAATTGATCTCGGCCGCCGATTTATGACATAGTCAAAGACTGGAATTCGAATACCATCGACATAATAATCATCAGGGAGATGCTGTGCTTCGCTCGATTTCACTCTGCTGTGTTTTCTTCAGTCTGATTCTGCTAGCGGCCTGTACCTCGGCACCGAAAAAATCTGCTGCACCCCTACCGCCGGCCATGGTTAAAAAACTGCAGCACATGCCGCTGAAAACCCGCTTGCCAGTGCCGGTACAGGGCGTCAAACGTCAACACTTGCAAGATACCTGGGGTGCGTCACGCAGTCGCGGTCGCCTACATGAAGGCATTGATATTCTAGCGCCACGCGGCAGCAAGGTGTACAGCGCCACCGAAGGCCTCATTGCCGACTTACGCAATAACAATTTGGGTGGTAAAGTGGTATGGATTCTGGGACCGGGCGGCAGCTGGCATTATTATGCCCATCTGGACCGGCATAAACGTGACCTGAAGGTCGGAGATTATGTCAAGAAAGGCGATCTCATTGGCTATGTCGGCAATAGCGGCAACGCCCGCCATACCGCGCCGCATCTGCATTATGGCCTGTATTTAAATGGCAAAGGTCGCGGTGCAGTCAATCCCTATCCCTATTTACGTTAGTTTGCTTTAGGAAGTGTACATGTCAGAAGCATTGATCAATCGACTGGTCGAATTTGCCGAATCCGGGAATCAACAGAAAATTATGTTGAACGGCCAGAGTCATCAGGGCTGGATCATGGAAATTACTGAAGATGCACTTCTGATCAGCACCGGCTATGCCGATAAATCCGGCAAGGATGTCTGGATTGCCTTTGCCGATCTGCCTCAGGCGGAATTGTCTTACTGGGATAACCGTCAGGATCAATGGGTTCATTTCCAGCTTTAAACCCGTACAGGAGCATCATCTATGGATCGAACACGCTGCGGCTGGTGCTCCGAAGATCCGCTCTATATCGCCTACCACGACCAGGAATGGGGCCGCCCGCTTCACGATGAAGCGCAGCTATTTGAAATGCTATGTCTGGAAGGCCAGCAGGCCGGTCTGGCCTGGATTACCGTGCTCAAAAAACGCGAATGTTACCGTCAGCATTTTTTTCAATATTCCATTGCCGATATTGCCGCGTTGTCTGATCAGGCCTTGCAGGACAAATTACAGGATCGCGGATTAATCCGGCATCCGGCCAAACTCGCAGCCATCCGCACCAATGCTCAGGCCTGGCTCCAGCTGCAGCAGCAAGGTATCAATCTGGTCGACTGGCTGTGGCAATTTGTCGATCATCAGCCCGAGCAGCATACCGTGCCCGATTATCGCAGCGCCCCGACCTATACTGCAGCCAGTGTGGCACTGTCTAAAGCTTTAAAAAAGCAGGGCTTTCAATTTGTTGGCCCCACCATCTGTTATGCCTTTATGCAGGCCGTCGGCATGGTCAACGACCATGAAGATCACTGCGCCTTTAAATCTCTTCCCCCTTTAGCCGAGGAGCACTCATCATGAGTAACACTACCATTCGTGCCTATGCCGCCATGCAACCCGGCGAAGCGCTGGTGCCATATCAGTTTGATGCTGGCGAACTGTTGCCGCATCAGGTCGAAGTTCAGGTGGAATATTGTGGCCTGTGCCATTCCGATTTATCGGTGATTAACAATGACTGGCGTTCTTCGGTCTATCCGGTGGTGGCCGGGCATGAAATTATTGGTACGATTGTCCAGTTAGGAAGTGAAGCCAAAGGATTATCTGTGGGCCAGCGCGTTGGCATTGGCTGGACGGCAGAAAGCTGCCAGCACTGTGATCCGTGCCTGTCCGGCCGGCAGGTGCAATGTACCGGCGATAGTGTCGCCACCATTGTCGGACATGCCGGCGGTTTTGCCGATAAGGTCCGCGCCGGCTGGCAATGGGTCATTCCCTTACCGGATGATCTGGATGCGGAAAGTGCCGGCCCGCTGCTCTGTGGCGGTATTACCGTATTTGATCCGATCATTAAGCACCAGATTCAGGCGGTGCATCATGTCGGGGTGATTGGAATTGGCGGCCTTGGGCATATTGCCATTAAACTGCTCAAAGCTTGGGGCTGTGAAATTACGGCCTTCAGTTCCAACCTGGAGAAAACCGCAGAGTTAAAAGCCATGGGCGCCGATCATGTGGTGAATAGCCGTGACAGCGCTGCCCTGAAAGCCCAGCGCGGCAAGTTTGACCTGATTTTAAGTACGGTGAATGTCAGCCTGGACTGGCCGGTATATCTGTCTGCCCTGGCACCAAATGGTACGCTGCATATGCTGGGCCTGACCTTAGAGCCGTTACAGGTCTCGGCTGGTGCGTTAATTGGTGGTGGCAAAGCGGTGACAGGTTCATCGACCGGTTCACCATCGACCTTGCGCCAGTTACTGAAATTTGCCGCCCGCAAACAGCTGGCGCCGCAGGTTGAAGTGTTCCCGATGTCGCAGATTAACGAGGCAATTGAACATTTACATGCGGGCCGGGCGCGTTACCGGGTGGTGCTGAAAGCAGATTTTTAATCTGCTTTGAAGCCAAATCTATAATAGATACAATTACTCACGAATAAATTGGGCCGCCTCTGCGGCTGGCCTCGATTGTATAAAAAATGTGTTAGATATTCAGTCTGTTATGGCATATGCTTAACGATGCGCATATATTAATTAGCCAAACCGAATGATTGATGTCAGCGGTTTGATTCAAAAAGTCTGCTAACATGAAAGCAGCTTTGACACGATAAAATGATTTGAGAAAACCTATGAGTAAAGCCTTACCCATTGCTGTTGCTGTAATTTTAGGCGGTGCTGCACTTGTTCCTGTTTATTATGCAACTCAACACCCTGCCACTGTATCCTCAAAAGCATCTGCAAATGCGTCTGCGGTTGAGAAAATCAGCTATGCATTAGGCTATGAAGTTGCCCATCAAACTCCACCAGAGCTGGACATTAACAGCTTTGTGACTGGTGTCCGTGAAGGTCATGCGCGTCAGCAGCCAGCCTATACTGAAGAAGAATTACAAAAGGCCTATGAACAGTTCCAGCAGGAACTGCAACAAAAACAGGCTGATCAGGCCCAGCAGGCACAAACGGCCAGCGATGCCTTCCTGACTGAAAATGCCAAACAGGCAGGGGTACAAACCACCGCGTCAGGTCTGCAATATAAAATTACCCAGCAAGGCAATGGCAAACAGCCAATGGCCAGCTCTGTGGTAAAAGTACACTACACCGGTAAACTGGTCGATGGCAAAGTATTTGACAGCTCGGTTGAGCGTGGTGAACCAATCGAGTTCCCGTTAAACCAGGTGATTCCAGGCTGGACCGAAGGTCTGCAACTGATGAAAGAAGGCTCGAAAGCCACGCTGTATATCCCGTCACAACTGGGTTATGGCGAACAGGGCGTGCCGGGCATGATTCCACCAAACAGCACCTTGATCTTTGATGTTGAGCTGATTGAAGTAAAATAAAAACAAGGAGAGCCTGGCTCTCCTTCGTTGTTTAGGGACCCATAATATGAAAAAAACGATCACCCTGCTCGGCCTCGCCCTGTGTAGCGCGGCCACACTGGCTCAACCGGTGACCACCAAAAGCTCCACTGAACAGCAGGTGGGCTACAGCTTTGGTTATTTAATGGGGCGCAGCAATGTCGACACCTTAAAAGGTATGGATCTGGATGCCTTTGTGGCCGGTTTAAAAGCCGCCTCACTGGGCCAGCAAGCCAGCCTGAGCGATGAAGACATGGCCCGTATTCTGACCCAGTTCAAAAAGCAGGCCGAAGCCAAACAGCTGATTGAACTGAAACAGCGCGCCGAAGCCAACGACATGATTGGCAAGGCCTTTCTGGCAGAAAACTCGCGTAAGGATGGGGTGAAAGTCACTTCATCGGGGCTGCAATATCTGGTTCTGCAAGCGGGTTCCGGAAAAAAACCGAAAGCCAGCTCCAAAGTACGCGTGCATTATGAAGGCCGCCTGATTGATGGCACCGTGTTTGATAGCTCGATGGCGCGTCAGCAACCGGCTGAATTTCAGGTCACACAAGTCATTCAGGGCTGGACCGAAGGGCTGCAACTGATGCGTGAAGGAGCCAAATACCGCTTCTTTATTCCAGCGAATCTGGGCTATGGCCAGATTGGTTCTGGCGATGCGATTGAACCGAACAGCACCCTGATTTTTGATGTCGAACTGCTGGAAGTGATCAATAAATAAAGATGCTTGTGCTGCTCATGCAGCCTCATCTTTCAATAAAAGCCCATAAAAAAACCCTTTGAGACTCAACGGCTCAAAGGGTTCTTTTATAGGAGCTGAACATCTTTCGCGCTCAGCTCTCAGTAATTAAGGTTTTAAATGACGCGGTCTAAAACCAGTGGCCAGCAGACCAAGAGCATAAGCTGCCACACCCACCACACACAGCAGTAGTACTTCCAGCACACGCATCCATTGCGATACATCACCGTTATACCAGCTCAAGGCGTACCATAAGGCAGCCACCATCACCGCATTGGCCGTGCCAAACTGGAACAGCAGTTTTTTCCAGTGCCCACCAAAACGGAAAATATCGCGTTTATGCAAATAGAAATACAGCATACCGGCATTGACCAGCGCGGAACCTGAAGATGCCAGTGCCAGCGCCATGTGCTCGGCTTCCCAGTCAATCAGTTTAAACAGCCCAATAAACACCACGTTTAAAATGGCATTGGCTGCCACCGCCATTAAACCGACCCGAACCGGGGTGCGGGTATCCTGCTGGGCATAAAAGCCCGGAGCAAAAACTTTAATCAGCATAAAGGCAATGACCCCGGCACTCATACATTGCAGGGCCAAGGCCGTCATCTGGGTATCTTCCCAGGTGAACTGGCCGCGCTGGAACAGGGCCTGAATAATTGGGGTCGACAGCATAAACAGTGCAATACTGGCAGGCACACCAGCCAGCACAATAATTTTCGCCGCCCAGTCCATCATGCCACGGAATTTTTCCTGATTCTGCTCGGCATGGCGCGCCGACAAGGATGGTAAAATCACCGTACCAATTGCCACCCCAATCAGGCCCAGCGGCAACTCGGTCATCCGTTCGGCACTGTACAGCCACGATACCGAACCATCCTGCATAAATGACGCCCAGATGGTGTTCAGCAACAGGTTAATCTGGGTCACCGATACCCCAAACAGGGCCGGCAGCATCAGCTTCATGATGCGCTCAACGCCTTCATGCTTGAAGTCGATTTTTGGCGGAATCAGCAGCTTTTTACGCCATAATTCCGGAATCTGGATCGCCAGCTGCAAGGCTCCGGCAATAATCACCGCCCAGCCCAAGGCCATAATCGGCTCGGCCATATACGGCGTTAGCCACAGGGCTCCGGCAATCATGGCCAGATTTAGTAGCACCGGTGCAAAGGCCGGCGTGGTAAAGGAGCCATAACTGTTTAAGATGCTGCTGGCAAAAGCGGTCAGCGACATAAACAGCAAATAGGGAATGGTCAGGCGGAACATGTCCGTGGCCAGCGCAAATTTTTCCGGATCGCTATGGAAACCTGGTGCGTAAACGTACATCACCGCCGGCGCTGCCACCATGGCAGCCAGCGTCAGCAGGCTCATCACCGAGGCCAGACAGCCAAACACCCGGCTAATCAGAATCTGCACTTCGGCATGGGTGCGGCTGGTTTTATATTCGGTCAGAACCGGAATAAAGGCCTGGGAAAATGCCCCTTCAGCAAACAGTCGCCTGAAAAAGTTCGGGATACGAAAGGCCACCACAAAGGTATCGAAATCCTTTCCCGCACCAAACACATTTAATAACACAATATCCCGCACCAGTCCCAACACCCGGGACAGCATGGTCATCGTACTGACAATAAAGGTCGATCGCCAAAGCGCCATCGGAACCACCCAAATAAAAATTTAGCCGCTATTGTAAAGAAACCTAAGCACAAGTTTCGTTATGAATTGATGAAGATGCTGCTTCTATCCTGCTGTTGCAGTCACGCAGTAAAGACCGGAACCGGCTCCAGTCAAAATAAGGTCCCGGATCGGTCTTGCGCCCCGGGGCAATATCGGAATGTCCAGCCAGATGACGCTGGATTTTCGGATAGGCCTGCTGCAAGGCCGACACCACTTCCGCCAGTACCTGATACTGGATCGCTTCAAAGGGCAGATCATCACTGCCTTCCAGTTCAATACCAATGGAATAATCATTACATTCCGGCTTGGCCAGATAACTGGAACGTCCGGCATGCCAGGCGCGGTCATTGAAATTGACACATTGCAGCACTTCGCCGCTACGCAAAATCAGCAGATGCGCCGAGACCTGCATCCCTTCAATGGTCTGAAAGTAAGGATGCGCCGACCAGTCCAGCCGGTTTTGAAAAAACTGTTCGATATAACCGCCGCCAAACTGTGATGGCGGCAAACTGATATTGTGAATCACCACCAGCTGAATTTCGGTCTGCTGCGGACGCTGGTTAAAATTCGGTGAAGGCACCTGCCGCGCACCTTTTAACTGTCCCTGGATGACCTGAAAAGAAGCCGCCTGCTGCATAGAATGATCCTGATATTTTTTTCAGTATAAAAATTTAGCCCATCCTAAAACTTTCAGCTGAAAATCTCAAATCAGACAAAAAAGCCGCGAAAAAGCGCATCGGGCCAGCCGAACAGTGCTAATATATCGCGCAATTTTCATGGGTAAAGAGATAAGGACAGGCAATGAGCATACCACAATCTTTATTGGAGCAATCTATCCAGATCAATATTCAGCAGGCCCTGCAGGAAGATATTGGCGAGGCAGATATTACCGCTTTACTTACCCCGGAAGATGAACAGGCCACCGCCACCATTATCAGCCGTGAAGACATGGTGCTGGCCGGTCAGCCTTGGGTGAATGCCTTAATCCAGCAGTACGATCCAAGCGTTCAGATTGAATGGCTGAAACAGGATGGTGATCGCGTGGCAGCCAATGAAGCCTTTTTAAAGCTGGCCGGTTCTGCGCGCAGTTTATTGACCGTAGAGCGCCCTGCCCTTAACTTTGTCCAGACCTTATCGGCCGTGGCCACCAAAACTGCCGAATATGTGAAACAGCTCGATGGCCTGCACACCAAACTGCTGGATACGCGTAAAACCTTGCCGGGTCTGCGTATTGCACAAAAATATGCGGTCACTGTAGGCGGCGGCCAAAACCATCGTCTGGGGCTGTTTGATGCCTTCCTGATTAAAGAAAACCATATTATGGCCGCTGGCGGTATTGCCCAGGCCATTGCCAAAGCCCATCAAATTGCACCAGGCAAACCGGTGGAAGTTGAAGTTGAAACCTGGGATGAGCTGAATCAGGCTCTGGACGCTCAGGCCGATATCGTGATGCTGGATAACTTTAGCCAGCAACAGATGATTGATGCAGTCAAGCATGTTGCCGGTCGCTGCAAACTGGAAGCATCGGGCAATATCACCATTGCCAACCTGCGTGAAGTGGCCAGCACTGGTGTCGATTATATTTCTATGGGCGCTCTGACCAAAGATGTCAAAGCGGTCGATTTATCCATGCGTTTTAATGCTTAATCGCAATTCGATATTTGTCGATAACGAAAAAAGGTGCCTCATGAGGCACCTTTTTTATTCATTTAGGGTGAGTCGATGGCCGCAAGACTTTAATCATCTGCACGGCCGTCGCCATCACGGTCCTGATTCAGCATGGTGCCATCACCATCACGGTCATTGGCCGTATCACACGCGCTTAAACCAAAGGCGCCCATCGCCAGTAAGATCATCAAGTATTTCATGGTACATCCCTCTTTTTTGCTGTTTTAAAAAAATCACTGCGAGTTTTAGTAAGCCATGAAGCTCGGTTTCAGCATGTTGGTTTTTGTTATGAAGATGAATCTGCGCACAGCCGCTGGTTACGTTTGCTTCAATCACAAAAAAACGCATCCGGAGATGCGTTTTATAAATATATTGTTCTGATCTTGCAGTGTTTACCAGCCCAAGGCCTGTTGCTGCTTTTTGATCAGTTCCTGAATGCCCTGCTCGGCCATTTCCAGCATGGCATTACATTGCAGACGGGTAAATGGTTTATCTTCAGCAGTGCCCTGAATTTCAATAAATTCACCGGCCTGGGTCATCACTACATTCAGGTCAGTCTGGCAGTTTGAATCTTCTTCATAGCACAGGTCCAGCAATACTTCGTCCTGATACATACCCACAGAAATAGCAGCGACCAGACCTTTTAACGGGTCCTGTTTAATTTTTTTGCTTTCCAGCAGTACATTCATGGCATCGACCAGCGCCACCGCTGCACCGGTGATCGCGGCAGTACGGGTACCGCCATCGGCCTGAATTACATCACAGTCAATGGTAATGGTATTTTCACCAAGTTTTTTCAGATCGACCATGGCACGCAGGCTGCGGCCAATTAAACGCTGGATTTCCTGAGTACGGCCGCTCTGTTTACCCCGTGCCGCTTCACGGTCACTACGCGTATGGGTAGAACGTGGCAACATGCCATATTCTGCAGTTACCCAGCCCTGGCCTTTGCCTTTTAAAAAGCGCGGTACCGAGTTATCAATACTGGCAGTACACAGCACTTTGGTATGACCAAATTCAACCAAGACAGAACCTTCCGCATAACGTGTGTAATTACGGGTAATTTTGACATCACGCAATTGATCTAGGGTACGTTGGTCGATACGCATAAGTTGTCCTTATTTTGACTCAAATAAATTGTCGGCCAGTATAGCAGATGCAAGCGCACAGGTTTTGTCCCCGGGTCGGCTTTTACACAATCTCGCCACAGAAAAGCGGGCCCTACACAGCCAATGCAACAGCATGGCTGCTGCCCGGGCCGATTCTGCTCTATAATAGCCACAGAGATGAATTTTTAAACAGTATCAGGGATGTGACATGTCGATTCGGGAAGAACGTAAGCAGCAAAGTCGTCAGGCCATTTTAGATGCGGCCCTGACCTTAAGTACTGCCGAGCGCTCTTTTAGCAGCATCAGCTTAAGGGAGATTTCCCGCCATGTCGGGCTGGTGCCAACGGCGTTCTACCGGCATTTTCAGGATATGGATGAACTCGGTGCAGAACTGGTCGATCAGGTGGCGCTGCATTTAAAAAGCATTCTGCATCAGCTGGGTCAGGCCTATTTATATCTGCCCAATGCCAAAACCCGGACCAGCGTCGAACTGTTTTTTCAGGCGGTGGATCAGCATCCGCAGCAATGGATTTTTTTAATTGCCGAGCGTTGGGGCGGCTCGGCCACGGTGCGTCAGGCCATTGCCCGGGAAATCGAGTTTTTAATTGATGATTTTGCCAATGATCTGAAACGGGTCGAAAGCGTGCAGCATTTTGAACATCCGGAAGATTTTAAAGTACTGGCCAATATTTTAATTAACCTGTCCTTTAACTGGGCCATGAGCTGGATTGGCCTCAGTCGCCAGTTTGAAGGCGAGGCCTTAAGCCAGCAGCAGCACCAGTTTACCGAGCAGACCATTATCCAGGTGCAATTGCTGTTTCGTGGTATTAGCCATTGGGAACGCCCAAGCATCACAATGCATGAAAACGCAGCACTAAAAAACCCGCTTTAAACAGCGGGTTTTTAACATCATGTTGGGCTTTTATTTGGCTTTACGTTCTTTATCGACCAGGTAATTCACCACCTGAATCACTTTGCCGTTATCGCCCGACACCACATATTTACCATTAACCACCACTGCCGGCACACCGGTCAGCTGGTATTGGCGCGCCAGTTTATTGGCCTGTGCCACTTTAGAGGTAATCGCAAAAGAGTTAAACATGCTGTTGAACTTGGCTTCAGGAATACCGTATTTGACAAAGAATTTGGCCTGGGATTTCTGGTCAAAAATCTGCTGGCCTTTGTCATGAATGGCATGGAATAACGGCAAGTGGGTACGTTTACGGACACCCAGTGCTTCCGACACATAATAGCCGCGCGCATTCATTTCCCAGACCTGGTTCATGGCAGCCGGAGTGCGCACAAAGTTCACATCTTTTGGCAGCTTACGCAGCCAGGCTTGCATATGCGGCTCCAAGGTAAAGCAGTGGCCACAGCCATACCAGAAGAATTCACGGACTTCAATTTTACCCGGCACATCGACTTTGCCCGGATTGGCCAGTACGCGATAGTCTTGGCCTTCAACAAAATTGGCCGCCCATGCGCCACTTGAAATTGCAAACATTGCGGTTGCAAGGCTACCCAAAAGAAACTTTTTCATTGAACTTATTGTCCTCATAAATCGTTATGATTAGCTTATGCAAACACTATAAATCAATTATGCCGTTTTCGTTTTGCTTCTGTGAACTTTTTTACGGCTTTTATCGCTTTTTCCAGAATAAACGCTACACTAAACAGCATAGACTTTTTGAAATCATAATAACTTGATTGAGGTGACACCAATGTCGCAACTGAATGTTGATCCGCAAGAAATTGCCAAATTTGAAGCATTCGCAGCTATATGGTGGGATCAGCATTCTGAGTTCCGCCCTTTGCATCAAATTAACCCGCTCCGTTTAAACTGGATTGATGAACATTCAGGCGGACTGGCTGGCAAAAAAGTGCTGGATGTCGGTTGTGGCGGCGGCATTCTTTCGGAAAGCATGGCGCGCCGTGGTGCCGATGTACTCGGGATTGATATGGGCGAGGCGCCGCTGAATGTGGCACGTTTACATGCCCAGCAGGAAGGCGTCGAAAATATTCAATATCGCCAGATTCCGGTTGAGCAACTGGCAGAAGAACAGGCTGGCCAGTACGATGTGGTGACCTGTATGGAAATGCTGGAGCATGTACCCGATCCAGCCTCAATTATTCAGGCCTGCCAGAAGCTGGTCAAACCGGGCGGCCATGTGTTCTTCTCGACCATTAACCGTAATCCGAAAGCCTATTTATTTGCGATTATTGGCGCGGAATATGTGCTGCGTATGCTGGCCAAAGGCACGCATGATTATCATAAATTTATCAAGCCGTCCGAACTGGCACACGATATTCGCAATGCCGGCCTGAAACTGAAAGATATGACCGGTTTGCACTATAACCCACTGACCAAACGCTACTGGCTGGCGCCCAATGTTGATGTCAACTATATGGTGCATACCCTGAATGAAGGTGGCCAATGAAAGCGGTTTTATTTGACCTCGACGGCACCTTAATTGATACCGCGGCCGACTTTATCCGTATTATTCAGGACATGTGCCGCGATAAAGGCTGTGACATTGTCGCCGCCGAGCAGATTCGCACCCAGGTCTCTGAAGGCGCACGCGCCATGGTCAAGCTGGTGTATCCGGAGCTGGAAGTGGAAGACCCGGTCTTTTTAGGCCATCGCCAGCGCTTTTTGGACCTTTACGGCGCCGATATTGCGGTAGAAACCGACCTGTTTGAAGGCATGTATCCACTGCTAGAGCAGCTGGAACAGCAGCAAATTCCCTGGGGTATTGTCACCAACAAGCCACGCTGGCTCAGTGAAGCGCTGTTAAAAGCCCTGAACCTGACCGAACGCTGTGCGGTACTGGTCTGCCCGGAAGATGTCAGCAAGACCAAACCCGATCCGGAACCGATGTATCTGGCCGCAGCACAGCTGGGACTGGAACCGCAGCAGTGTATTTATGTCGGCGATCATCCACGTGATATTGATGCCGGACGCAATGCCAGCATGTACACCATTTTAGCCGCCTATGGCTATTTACCCTTACAACACAAAGATGACTTAACAGCCTGGCAGGCAGACTGTATAGTGAATAATGTCACAGAATTACATCAGGTCTTGCACCAGATGCTGTCACAGCAACAACAACATTCAATCACTTCATAATTACAGCAAAAAAACGGAGGTCGATCATGAAATATTCAGAATATCAACCTCGCCCTGATCTGCTCAAAGATCGCGTGATCCTGATTACAGGTGCGGGCGACGGTATTGGACGTGCAGCCGCGATCAGCTTTGCACTGCACGGCGCAACCGTTGTCCTGCATGGTCGCACCCTGAATAAACTGGAAGTCATCTATGATGAAATTGAAGGTTTAGGCGCACCGCAGCCAGCCATTCTTCCGCTACAGCTGTCCAGTGCGTCATCGCGTGATTATGAATTGCTGGTCGATACGCTCGACAAGCAGTTTGGCCGTCTGGATGGCATTTTGCACAATGCCGGCATTCTGGGTGAACGGACCGAACTGGTGCATTATCCGGCTGATGTCTGGGATGATGTGATGGCCGTCAACCTGCGTGCACCCTTTGTTATGACCCAGGAACTGCTGCCTTTACTGGAAAAATCGGCACATGCTTCGGTGGTATTTGCCAGTTCGGGCGTCGGTCGTGAAGTACGTGAGCGTTGGGGCGCCTATTCGGTATCTAAAATTGCCATTGAAGCGGTCAGCAAACTGTTTGCCCAGGAAAATGTACATCCGAATATCCGTTATAACTGCATTAATCCGGGCGCGACCCGCACCGCCATGCGCGCCAAGGCCTATCCGGATGAAGACCCGAAAACCTTGCCGACACCGGAATCAATCATGCCAGCCTATTTATATTTAATGGGCGATGACAGTCTGCACATGAACGGCCAGAGTATTGATGCGCAGGATTAATGCCCTTGCTGTATCCATGAAGGAAGCCCTGTGCTCACTGCTGTCCCATAGTTTGCTTTAAATAAAAAAACCTGAGTCCTAACAGTTAAAATATGAGTGCAAACAAACACTTTAACGACCAGGATTCAGGTTTTGTCACATCAGAATACCGTATTTCATGAGCTAATTAAACCTGTTGTGCGACAGGATTT